>DASSYG010000368.1:0-6298 GCA_035703405.1 Acidimicrobiales bacterium
GACGGCCAGACCCGATGCGTTCATCGATACGAGAGACGTCCAGTCGCTCCCCGGGAGTTCGACGGGTTGCAGGACTGGGTTCGGGCGGCAACCCGTGAGCGACACGGCCGCCAGCAGGATCCCCAGGGGCGCCAGCATCGAGAGGGCGGATCGACGGCGCGACCGTGCGTGGCCCGAGGTCGTGATCCAGGCGGACATCGTGTACGAATCTCCTCTCGACGAGAACGGCGCGCTCTGATCATAGTGGGTGACTTCGGGCACGTGCTCCGGCGCATGGGGGGCAAAGGCGCGGCACTTTCCGGCGACCGCGGTGCGCCGCCTAGCCTGCTTCGATGGCAAACGAGATTTCTCACGTCGGCATCATCGGTTCGGGGATCATGGGGTCGGGCATCGCCGAGGTGGCGGCCAAGGCCGGCTACACGGTGACGCTGCGGTCGCGGAAGCAGGAATCGGCCGACGCGATGGTTGCCTCACTCACCAAGTCACTCGACCGTCAGGTGTCCAAAGGGCGACTCGAAGAGGCCACCCGTGACGAGGTGCTCGGCCGGGTCACGGCGGTGTCGGAGTTGTCCGCGCTCGCCGACTGTGACCTCGTGCTCGAATCGGTCGTCGAAGACCTCGACATCAAGAAGGCCCTGTTCACCGAACTCGATGGCATCGTCAAGGCCGGCGCGATCCTGGCGACGAACACGTCGACATTGCCCGTGGTCGAACTCGCCGTGTCGACGGGGCGCGCCGAGCAGGTCTGTGGCATCCACTTCTTCAACCCGGCAACGGCGATGAAGCTCGTCGAGATCATCCGTCCCCGCACTGCCTCTGACGGCACCATCGCCGCGGCAACCGCGTTCGCCGAGTCGTGCGGCAAGAACCCGGTCGAGGTCAAAGACCGCGCCGGGTTCATCGTCAACCACCTGTTGTTCCCGTACCTGAACAACGCGGTCCGGATGCTCGAGAACGGCACCGCCACCCGTGACCACATCGACGATGCGATGATGGGCGGCTGCAACTTCCCGATGGGACCGCTCGCCCTGCTGGACCTGGTCGGGCTCGACACGTCACTGGCGATCCTCGACGCCCTCTACACCGAGTACCGCGACCCGCACTACGCCGCGGTGCCGCTGCTGCGCCGCATGGTCGCCGCCGGGCACCTGGGCCGCAAGTCGGGCGAAGGGTTCTACGACTACTCGAAGTAGATCGCGGAAAAGTTTTCGCCGGGAGGGTTGAAGTCGGCGTCGGGTGGGTACAGAACCGGTGTGCAGACACTCACATCACTTTCGACGACACCGCCCACCTGGCCAGGACGAGACGGCCGATCCAAAC
The DNA here is from genome assembly GCA_035703405.1 of Acidimicrobiales bacterium. Taxonomy (GTDB): domain Bacteria; phylum Actinomycetota; class Acidimicrobiia; order Acidimicrobiales; family Iamiaceae; genus JAFDWI01. Next base: position 1,321 of record DASSYG010000368.1, read on the forward strand.
CGCCCGACGATCTCGGCGTGGCCTCGACCACGCAACTCCTGGCGGCGGGTTTCAGCCAGGACCAGATCGCTGCGCTCGAACGTCGGCGCGCCATCGTGCGCGTCCACGACGGCGTGTTCAGGACCGCCGCGACGGTCTTGACGCCGCGGCGCCGACTTCTCGCCGCATGTCTCGCCATCGGCGGTGTGGTGGCAGCTTCGGATCGGGCCGCGTTGTGGCTCTGGGACCTGCACGACGACGAACCCCCGGTCGAGGTGGCGACCAGCGGGTTGTCGCGTCCGGCGCCGGAAGGGGTGGCCGTCCACATCCGCCGTGACCTCGAAGCGTGCCAGGTGTCGGTCCGTCGAGGCGTCCCGGTCACCTCCCCGGCTCGCACCCTCACCGACGTGGGTACCGTCGTGGACCGTGAAACGCTTGCGTGCGCGGTCGACAAGGCCTTGTATCTCCGCCTCGTGAGCTTGCAGCAACTCAGAGGCGTCGTCGGTTCCTCCGCCGGCACTGCCGACGCCGGCATCGAAGCACTGGGGGCCGTGCTCGGGCACCGGGTACACGGGTTCTGACCAGCGGCTCGGTCGATGATCGGGCGCGGTCGGCGCTCGAAGGAGTCCGGGCGGCGTCGACCTTGGCGGCGTCGACGATGGCGAGATTGGAGACGGCGACGTCGCGTCGTTATGTTGGCGACACTGTGTCGGCATGATATCGGCGTCGGCCCGCATCCTCTCCCGCTCTCGTCCTGGAAGCCCCCGATGTTCATCGCGCTCAGAGACCTTCGACGCTCCTGGAGTCGCTTTCTGCTGGTGGGGCTGGTCGTGGTCCTGGTGGCGCTGCTCACCACGGTGCTGGGCGCGCTCGCCAACGGCCTGGTCAGCGACGGGATCTCCGGACTCCGTGCGTTGCCCTTCGACCACATGGCCTTCGAGCACGGATCCAAGGCCACGTTCTCACGCTCGACGGTGACCGACGAGACCCTGGCTGTCTACCGTGAGATTCCCGGCGTGCAGGCGACACCGTTGGGCGTGTCGTTCGCGAACGCGAAGTCCGACAGCGCGAAGCCCGACCTCGACGTCGCGCTGTTCGGCGTCGAGGGCGACAGCTTTCTCGTCAGCGACGCCGACGCCGGCACCGAGGGCCGTTCCGACGCTCAGGCGGCACTCGCCGGAAGCCCGGGCCTGGTCCTGTCGGGCGAACTCGAATCCGACGGGATCGAGGTCGGTGACCGCTACACCTTCACCAGCTCCGGCATGACCCTGCCGATCGTCGGGTTCACCTTCGCCGGTTCCTACGGACACGCTTCGATCGCGTACACCTCACTCGAGACCTGGCAGGCGCTCACCTACGGCGACGATGCACGCGGTCGCTTCTCGGCCATCGCGCTCCAGGTTCCAGGCAGTGCCCAGGACGCCGTCGACGAGGCCGCTTCATCCACCGGCACCGAGATCAAGTCGAAATCAGAGACCTACGACGGTTCTCCCGGGTTCACCGCCGAACAGTCCACCATGACGTTGATCCGAGCGTTCCTGCTGGTGATCTCCGCACTGGTGGTCGGCGCGTTCTTCACGGTGCTGATCGTGCAACGCACCCGACAGATCGGCCTGCTCAAGGCGATGGGCGCATCGAGCTGGTATGTGATCCGTGATGGATTGGCCCAGATGGTCATCGTGGTCGCACTGGCGACGATCATCGGCTCGGCGGTGGGAGCCGGGCTCGTCGCGCTGATGAGCGGCGGGGCGGCACCCGTCGAGTTGGTCCCCTCCACGGTGATCTCGGGGATCGTGTTGTTGATCGTCGCCGGGGTCGTCGGGAGCCTCGTGCCCCTCAAACGCATCACCGGAATCGAACCCGCGATCGCGCTCGGAGCCTCCGACACATGAACACCTCGAACCCGTCGTTCCCCCCATTGAAGCTCGACGCGCTCCGGGTGGCCGTGCCCGATGGCGACCAGGACCGGATCCTGCTCGAACGGGTCGACCTCGAGATCGCCGCGGGTGAGATCGTCGTGCTCACCGGGGCATCGGGGTCGGGCAAATCGACGTTGCTCGCGATCACGGGTCTGCTGCGTCGCACCGACACCGGAGAAGTCATCATCGCCGGTGAGACCACCCGCTCCCTTTCGTCGCGGCAACGCAGCACGATCCGCGGCCGCGAGATCGGCATCATCTACCAGTCCGCGAATCTCCTTCCGTCGTTGACCGCGCGTGAACAACTCGAGGTCGTCTTCCACATCGCGGGCCGATCACGATCCGAAGGCCGCAGACGGGCGGTGGAACTGCTGGAGGTGGTCGGGCTGTCGCACCGGATGGACGCACTCCCCCAGCACCTGTCCGGCGGCGAACGCCAACGCGTCGGCGTGGCCCGAGCGCTGGTGGCATCGCCCAGCGTGCTGCTGGCCGACGAACCCACCGCGTCCCTAGACCCGGCACTATCCGAGGACATCACCCGGCTCATCGCCCATGAGGTGCATCAGCGCGGGCTCGCCGCGTTGTTGGTGACCCACGACGACGCCCCACTCGAGGTCGCCGACCGTCAGGTGCACCTCGCAGGCGGCACCCTCACCGAGATCGCTACATCCCGGAGCTGAGCACGGTGCCGAAAATCGATGCCGGGAGCATCGCCGAACACGTGACCCGCCAGGAACAACGGGTCTTTGCCGCCGCGATCGGATTGTTCATCGAACGGGGCTACTCGAACGTGTCCTATGCGGACATCGCGGATGCGGTCGGCCTCGCACGGAACTCGCTGTACCGCTATTTTCCGAACAAGGCCGACATTTTGGCCCAGTGGTTCCACCAGGAACTCGATCGACGGTTCGAGCGATCGGTACAGATCCTGGCGCGCGTCGATCCGCCGTTGGATCTGATCGTCGCATGGGTCGACGATCAACTCGACTACGCCGCGCAACCCGAACACGCCCTGATGGTGTCACTCGGCCAGAATGAGCCCGAACCCGCCGCCCAGATCCGCTCCGAAGTCTTCGGCACCCGCAGCAGACTCATGGCACCGCTTCGACCGGTTCTCGTCGGTGCGGGCGTCGCGGAAGGCGCACTCGACGCCACCGCGGCGCTCTTCAGTGGACTGATCCTCGGAGCGGCGCGCTTCGAAGCCGACCATGGTGCCCCCGACCCGATGATCCGCGACCGGCTCCGCCGTGCGATCCAGGTTCTCCTGAGTTGACGCGCCACGATGGCGCGACCAGAACCTCCACGCAAAACCTGAACCGATTGTCAGACGAATCAAATCGAGCCGCCGAGCCGCTCCCGTCGCAACCGACATGAACGGCAACACCCTCCTCTTCGGCGGATGGAGGTACAACTTCTACGGGGACACGTGGATCTGGGATGGCACCAACTGGACCGAACTGGACCCCGCTAGCAAGCCCGAGCGCCGCGAGAGCCATGCCATGGCAACTGACAGGGCAGGTCGCATCATCCTCTACGGCGGATACGGGGGTCCCGTCACATCTGACACATGGGCTTGGTCCTGAGCCGACCAGGGTTATCGCCGGGACGAGGTCATCTGCGGACCGCTCGGCCGGCACCGGGTGAGGTGACCAGGACGCGGTCTGACCCGGGACGGATCAGGATGCGGCGCGGCGGGGGCGGGAGGTGCGCGGCGGCGACTTCTTCTTGGGCACCAGGGTCGGATTTACCTTGTCGCGTACGACTTCGTCGGTCACCACACACTTTGAGACATCGTCGCGTCCGGGGAGTTCGTACATGGCGTTGAGCAGCACTTCCTCCATGATCGCCCGCAGCCCTCGAGCACCGGTGCCCCGAAGAATCGCCAAGTCTGCGATCGCCTCGATCGCATCGTCGGTGAACTCCAGGTCGACGTTCTCCATCTCGAAGAACTTCTGATACTGCTTGGTCAACGCGTTCTTGGGTTCGATGAGAATCTCGATGAGCGCGTCGCGGTCGAGGCTCGACACCGCTCCGATGACCGGCAGACGACCGATGAACTCGGGGATCAAACCGAACGAGAGCAGGTCCTCGGGCAGTACCTGGGAGAGCAGATCGCCCAGGTCCTTTTCTTCGGAGCGGCGCACGTCGGCACCGAAACCGACCCCGGCAGACCCGGTACGGGATTCGATGATGTTGTCGATCCCCGCGAAGGCGCCGCCGCAGATGAACAGGATGTTCGTCGTGTCGATCTGCAGGAACTCCTGGTGCGGGTGCTTGCGCCCCCCCTGGGGTGGTACGGCCGCAGTCGTGCCCTCGAGGATTTTCAGCAGCGCCTGCTGCACACCCTCACCCGACACGTCACGCGTGATCGAGGGGTTCTCGGACTTGCGAGCGACCTTGTCGATCTCGTCGATGTAGATGATGCCCGTCTCGGCCTTCGCGACGTCGTAGTCGGCGGCCTGGATGAGCTTCAACAGGATGTTCTCGACGTCCTCACCGACGTAACCGGCCTCGGTCAGTGCCGTGGCGTCCGCGATGGCGAAGGGCACGTTCAGCATCCGGGCCAGTGTCTGGGCGAGCAACGTCTTGCCACAACCGGTCGGGCCGATCATCAAGATGTTGGACTTGGCGAGTTCGACTTCCTCGTTGCGGGCCGATCCGAACTGGATCCGCTTGTAGTGGTTGTACACCGCGACCGACAGGATCTTCTTGGCGATGTCCTGCCCGACGATGTAATCGTTGAGAAACTCGAAGATCTCCCGCGGCTTGGGCAGGTCCTCGAAGGAGATCTCGGCACCCTCGGAGAGTTCTTCTTCGATGATCTCGTTGCACAGGTCGATGCACTCGTCGCAGATGTAGACCCCGGGACCGGCGATCAGCTTCTTGACCTGTTTCTGCGACTTGCCGCAGAAGGAACACTTGAGGAGTTCGCCACCTTCTCCGAATTTCGCCACAGTGCCTTCCTTGCCCCTTGTTCGATCGTTGCTCAGCTCGCCGCCGAGATGGCCTGGTTGCCACCGGCGAGATTGCGAGCCGAGATGACTTCGTCGATGATGCCGTACTCGAGCGCTTCGGGCGCG
>DASSYG010000428.1:0-5188 GCA_035703405.1 Acidimicrobiales bacterium
AGTAGCGCTCACAGATTCCTCCAGATCTTGGTTCGGCTTCGGCCACCCTATCGCTTTCGAGATCCGATCAGCTTCTCACCGGACTTTGCCGCGCCACTCAAATCCAACACACCTCTTGCATTAAGGTCACGAAATGATAACGTGCGCTATTCTTTGTTCGTGGGCATGTCCGCGAAGAAGCTGACCGCAGGGGACGGGTACGAGTACCTGACCCGGCAGGTCGCTGCCGCGGACAGCACCGAACTCGGGCGCTCCACCCTCTCGGACTACTACTCCGCCAAGGGTGAGACACCCGGCCGATGGATGGGGAACGGACTCGAATCACTGACTGGAGTCGACTCCGGATCACAGGTGGAAGCCGACCAGATGCGCGCCCTATTCGGCGAAGGACGCCACCCCAATGCGACCGAGATCGAGAAGCAAACCATCGCCGAGGCCGTCACCCGCGGACTCGAACCCGAGGCAGCAGCGCGGCTCGGAATGGCCGAAACGCGACTCGGCAACCCCTTCCGGATCTACGCCGGTGCCACCGAGTTCCGCCAGGTGGTTGCCCAACGATTCACCGACTACAACACTGCCCGCGGGGCCGAATGGAACGCCCGCATCGACGATGAGGTGCGCGCCGAGATCCGCACCAAGGTTGGGCACGAACTCTTCGAAAAGGAGTACGGCCGCCCTCCGGCCGACGAGCGAGAACTGTCCGGTTTCGTCGCCAAGGGATCACGCCAACAGACCACAGCGGTCGCCGGATACGATCTCACCTTCACCCCGGTGAAGTCGGTATCGACCCTGTGGGCCGTCGCCCCTCTCGAGATCTCAGAGAAGGTCGAGAGCGCCCATCACGCCGCGGTCGAGAAGGCAATCCGATTCGTCGAGAAGAACGCGACATACACCAGACTCGGCACAAACGGCGTCCAACAAGTGGACGTCGACGGGCTGCTCTGCGCCGCCTTCACGCACCGCGACTCCCGGGCCGGCGATCCCAACCTGCACACCCACGTTGCCGTATCGAACAAGGTCCGAGCGAGCGAGTCCGGGCGATGGCTGGCGCTCGACGGACGCCCCCTGCACAAGCTGTTCGTCGCCGCATCCGAGGTCTACAACACCCAACTCGAAGTCGAGATGCGCTCTCGGATCGGAGTCCACTTCACCGAACGCGAGCAGACGGACCGCACCAAGCGACCGGTCCGCGAGATCGTCGGAATCGACCCGAACCTCAACGAAGTGTGGTCCTCGCGTCGCGCGATGATCGAAGTCCGTCGCGCCGAGCTCGCCTCCGCATTCCAGCGCGACCACGGCCGCGAACCGACGCCGATCGAAGCGATCGCACTAGCGCAGCAGGCGAACTTGGAAACCCGCGAAGCAAAGCACGAGCCGAAGTCGCACGCCGAACAGCGGCAGGAGTGGAGGCAGACCGCCGTCGGAGTCCTCGGCGGCGAGCATGAACTCTCTGACATGGTCAGGTCGGCCACCAACCCCGCGCCCAGCAAGACCCGGGCCGAGATCACCGACGAGTGGATTCTCCGGTCCGCCGAGCAAATTCTCACCACCATCTCCGCACACCAGTCGAGGTGGCAGAAGGCGCACGTGATCGCCGAGGCGCAGCGCGCCGCCCGTGCAGCGGACCTCTCCGAGCAACAAGTCGAGACGGTCGTTTCCCGGCTCGTCGAGACCGTCACGTCGCCCGAGATGAGCGTCCCGCTCGGACGCCCAGAAGAACTCGGCGAGCCCGGCCCGTTGCGCCGCCGCGATGGTTCGAGCGTCTACACGACAGCTGGAACGCAGCTCTACACCTCCGAGGCAGTCCTGGATGCCGAGCAGCGCATCGTCGATTCCGCGATGCGCACCGACGGCCGCCGCGCCACCGAGATCGACGTCGACCTCGCGTTGCTCGAGCACGCCGCCAACGACTTCGACCTGAACATCGGACAGACCGCACTCGTTCGCGAGATGGCCACCTCCGGAGCACGGGTGCAGCTCGCCCTAGCCCCCGCCGGCACCGGCAAGACCACCGCGATGGCGGCCCTGGCACGGGCGTGGGAGAACAGTGGCGGCAACGTCATCGGGCTCGCCCCCACCGCGACCGCCGCCGATGCACTGCGCAAGGACCTCGGCGCGCAGACGGACACAATGGGAAAGCTCATCCACACGCTGACCGAGCAGCCGCTGCGCAGACCCGACTGGTTCGACAGCATCGGCGCCGACACCCTCATCGTGGTCGACGAGGCAGGGATGGCGTCGACCGCCGACCTGGACCGGGTCATCGAGTTCGTCGTGTCCCGAGGTGGCAGTGTCCGCTTGATCGGCGACGATCAGCAACTCGCGTCGGTGTCTGCCGGCGGTGTCCTGCGCGACGTCGCGACCACCGCCGGTGCCGTGACCCTCACCGACGTGGTGCGATTCAAGGGCGCCGGCGAGCGTGCAGCAACTCTCGCTCTACGTGACGGCGATCCGGCCGCGATCGGCTTCTACATCGACCAGGGCCGGGTCCACGTCGCCGACAAGGTCGCCGCCGAGGACATCGCCTACGCGGCCTGGCAGCAAGACCGCGCCAGGGGACTCGACACCGTTTTGCTCGCGCCGAACCGCGAGATGGTCCGCGGTCTCAATGAACGCGCCCGCACGGATCGGATCGCCGCTACTGGCCCGGTCCTCGGTGCCTCGGTGACGCTCTCGGACGGACTCCCCTGCTCGGCCGGCGACATGATCTGCACCCGGCGCAACAACCGGATGCTCGCCCTCACCCGAACCGACTTCGTCCGCAACGGCGACCGCTGGACCGTCGACGAGGTCCATCCCGACGGATCACTCACCGTCACCAACGTCGGCAACTCACGGTCGATCCAGCTGCCCGCCGAGTACGTCGCCGAGTACACGACGCTGGGCTACGCGCGCACCATCCACGCCGCTCAGGGCATCACCGCGGACACCTGCCACACCGTCGCCACAGGAACCGAATCCCGCCAGCTCGCGTACGTTGCGATGACACGCGGCAAGGAGAGCAACCACCTCTACTTCGGTACCGCCAGCGACGGCGATCCGGAGAACGTGATCAACCGCGAGACCCTGCTGCCCCCGACCGCAGTCGACATCTTCACCGGCATCCTCGCCCGCGACGAGGCACAGAAGTCCGCGACAAGCACCGCCCGCGACCTCACCGACCCCGCGACCCGCATCGCGCATGCCGCCGCTGCCTACGACGACGCCGTCGGCACCGCCGCCGAACATGCGGTCGGCGCCGAGGTGCTCGCACGGATCGACGCCGCGGCCGAGAAGATCCGGTCCGGCCTCACCGACGCACCGGCCTATCCGGTGCTACGCAAGCACCTCGCCCGGATCGCGATCGAAGGCCACGACCCTGTGGAAGTCCTCGACGTGGCGGCACGCCACCGCGAACTCGACACCGCGCTCGACGTCGCCGCGGTGCTCGACTGGCGCCTCGACCCCTCGGGCGCACACTCGGCCGGTACCGGCCCGCTGCCGTGGCTCCCGGCCATCCCCGCCACACTCGCCGCCGACGAGCAGTGGGGTCCCTACTTGTCCCGCCGCGCGGAACTGGTCTCCGACCTCGCCGTCCAGATCGAGACCAAGGCAGCCGAATACACTCCCGAGAACGCGCCGATGTGGGCGCGCCCGCTTCTGGACACCGACGGTGTCCTGCTCCGCGATCTCGCGGTCTGGCGGGCATCCCACGAGGTCGACGACGCGGACCGCAGGCCCACCGGTCCCGACCAGTACGCCGCAGCGCCCCGGCGCCACCAGCGGCGTCTCGACACCCGAGCAACCGCAATCCTGGGGGATCCGAACGCCGCGGCGTCGCGCTGGCGCGCGCTCGCCGAGTCCGTCGAACCCCGGCTTCTCGAGGACCCGTTCTGGCCTGAGCTCGCCGACCGCCTCGCTGCCGTGCGACGCACCGGTGTCGACGTGCACGGCCTCGTCCGCCGCGCCGTCGCCGACCGACCGCTGCCCACCGACCTGCCAGCCGCCGCATTGTGGTGGCGGCTGTCCGGGGAACTGTCGCGCACTACCTCCGATACCGCGGCGGCGGTGGACCACACTCCCAGTTGGGGCGCGACCCTGTCGGAGATCCTCGGATCGGGCGGCGCCGATGCATTGTCGGCGGATCCCGTGTGGAACAAACTTGTCGCCGTCATCGACGCGGCTGATCCGACCCACTGGACTGCCCATGATCTGCTCACCGTGGCCCACGACCTCGCAGTCGAGGGGCAGGACGGGGAGACACTCGACACCCCCGCGCTCGCCACTGCCCTGCCGTGGCGAGTCGAAGCGGTCCTCACACATACCGCCGCCGCCCCAGGCGAGGGTGCGACCGAGCCTGTCTCCTCCGAGAGTGAAGAGGAAGTCGCCTCACTTGCGGGAGCGTGGATCGTCGAGCAGCGGGCCGCCGACGCACACGTGCCCTCGCGCACCCACAGCGTCCGGCCCCTCGAATCCGCAGCCTCTTCCGCCGAATCGGAACGCCGCACCTCCACCGCCGAGATCTCGGTACCCACCGACCTGGACGCGCCGCCGGACCCGGATCTGCCCCCGCCTCCGGACGTGGAGTTCGACCAACCTGTCGACGTCGCCGACCGCGATGCCTGGGCCGCAGGTCTGCTCGCGACCGCGCGAGCGACGCCGGATCGATACACCGAGCTGTCCCTGATCGAGCGCCTCGACCGTCTCAACCGCGATCTCGCCGCGGCGCAGCGCCGGCTCGATGCGCTGTGGCAGGCCACGCTCGACGGCACCACCGAGCACCTCGCCGCCGCCCTGCCGATGCTGACCGATATCCAGCGCCGAGTCGACGAGCAGCGCCCGTACGCTGCGGACGCCGCCGACGCGCATCGTGGATGGACCGACGAGTCCCGCGAGGCAGAGGCCGCGGCGAACACTGCCGCCCGTCTGGCCGAGCAAGCGCGCACCGCGCGGGCGGCCGGCGACAACGACCAGGCAGCGGCGCTCGATGCCGATCACGCGCTGGCAGCGATGGTCGCTGATGCGGCGGCCGCCGCTGCATCGGCGGCGAAGGTGGACCACGACGCGGCCGAACAGCGTCTGGTCGAGATGGCCGGGGGCACTGCGAACATCGTGACCTCCCCCGACGTCGAGATCGCCAGGCTCGCGGCCGAGGAACGCGACCTGCGCGCCTTCGCAGACGCCCGCCGCGATGTGGAACAGCTCAGCG
>DASSYG010000189.1:0-8652 GCA_035703405.1 Acidimicrobiales bacterium
CTATCCGCTCGTCCTGTGATGCGACCGAAGGGCAAGGCATAACCTCCTCGAGTGGCCATCGACGAGTACCTGGTTCGGCGACGTGAATTCCTGCCCGCCGGTCTGCTGCAGGGAGGCGTAGCCCGGCGGCGCGCAGATCGACGCAGTAGTGCACGCTGACGAAGCGGCCCGAGAAGTCGTCGCGCTCCTCGAGCCGCTCGATCAGTCTCCCCCAGGCGCCTACCACCAACTTTCGCAAGCAACGACAGAACGAACGCTCGGAGATCACCCGGGCACGAACGTCGCTGCCGAGTGCGCCCGCCGATAGCCATGAACCCGAGGATGACGACCATGGCCAACCACTCCCGCTGGGACGACGTCAAAAAGACCCGACCCGAACCGTCGGCCGATGTCCACAACGACGTCGAGCAGGACTTCGCCCTCCGTCAACTCATCTACGATCTCCGCACCCAGGCCGGACTCTCCCAACGGGCAGTCGCGCAGCGCATGGGCACTACCCAGTCGGTCATCTCCCGCCTCGAAGAGGGCGGCGGCGCCAAGAACCGCCTCGACACCCTCGCCCGAGTCGCCACCGCACTCGACCGACACCTCGTCGTCTCGTTCCCCGAGAAGGTCCCCGCACACCTCAAGGAGGCCTTCCAGTCGCCGCTGTTGGGAATGCCTGGAGATCGGCCCACGGCGACCGGTAGCATGGGAACGTGTCGACCGTAGAAGTGACCGACCGGGCCCTCGCAGCCGCGCAGCAGGAAGCAGCGCACCGGGGCACCGACGTATCTGAGGTGATCGATGAGGCCGTTCGACGGTTCGTCGGCGGAGCAGAGCTTCACCGGCTCATCGAGGAGTTCCGCCGCGACGACGCCGCCAACCCCGCTGCGCTCACCGAGGACGAAGCGCAGCGCATCGCGAGCGAAGAGCTCGCCAGTATTCGGAGCACGACCCGCACCGATAGTTGACCTGTGGCCGACCGGGCGGTGGGCGCGCCACTTCGCGTGGTCGTTGATCCGAACGTGCTCGTATCCGCAGCAATCTCGAACGGCGTCTCACGTCAGCTCGTCGACTTGGCTTCGACGGGCGTCTACCAGCTGATCGTGTGCCCGCAGGTGCTCGACGAGCTGCACCGCGTGCTTCAGCGTGACCGCTTCCTCAAGTGGCGGACACGCGCCCAGCTCGACCAGTTCGAGGCCGACATCGGGCTCTTGGCAAAGGGCGAGCCCGACCCGACGGACGTCCCCGTGGCCACCAGGGACCCCGGCGACGACTACCTCGTCGCGCTCGCCCTGGCCGCGCGAGCGCACTTCATCTGCACTGGCGACCACGACTTCGACGACGTGGGCAAGCCCGAAGTGATCGCACCGGGTGACCTGTTGCGCGAGTTGCTGGAGGCCCAATGACACAACGGGAGGACACGCTCGACACCCGCGGAACGATGCGAGACCGACTTCGGCGACGGGTTCAACGCCACCGGCTGGCCAGCATCCGTCTGGATCGTGCATGCGATGTACGAGCACACGAGGGCCACCATCGAGAGGTACGACGAGCGCCACCGGGCGGTGGAGACCTTCATCGCACCCACTCCCTCGTCCAGGTCCTCCTCGGCGACGCTCAAAGATCTTCGAGGTCCGCATCCGCCTCGCACGCGATGATCTGCGTATGCACGCCGTTGTCCGATACCTGAGCTCTTTAGACCCGGGGGGCAGATCCCCTTGAGATCTACCGACCTCGGGCAGCCGATCATTTTTGCCTCTACGTCGATGCGACCGTGGGTCCGAGCGATGGACCAGGCGACGAACTCTTTCACCTGACCGTCTGCTCACCGACGTGGATCGCTGAGAAGCATCGCCCGAATCGATTTGAGTTCCTACAGGCGACGCTCGTCGTCGACGAATGGGATCTCGACCTCACTTGTCGAGCCATCGGCGACCTGTGCCTTCACGCGACCGGCGATACCTGGCACGACGTCGCGACCAAGCTGAGCAGACTCGTGGACTGGGAGTTTTCCGACTACACCCCATGGCTGCCCGAGCCGGGTGCCCCAGACCGCCGAGTCGGCGGGCGGGACTGAGCAGCTACGAACATTCGATCCCGCGGAACCCGAGTGAGTCAGCGATGAGGCCCGCACATGTCTCGGTGTTCGCCGTGGCGCCCTACAGGCCGATGCGCCGCCGCTCGCCAGTTGATCCGGCTCGCTCAGAACGCTCCGATCGCGAGCCCAACTGCGGCAGCGGCCAACAGCACGCCACCGATCAAACACCAAACCCTCGGCGTCATAGAGCCCGAGCAACTTCTGCTCGTCGCGGTGCCGCACCAGTGCCGCCGCGTTCAGCGGGTGGAGCTCGAGGCGCCGCTTGCTGCCTTCGGTCTTGGGCACGGCCTGGCCGACATACTTGTCACCGACACGGGCAGCACGCTCCATGATTGTGAGCGTCGGCGGCACCGACTCAAGTTCGACGAACGGCCACCGCAGGACCGCGAGCTCCCCCGGCCGCAACCCGCTCATCAGACCGGTCAGCCACATCGCCGGGCGAGTGCTCTCCGGGATCACCTCGAACACCATCTTCTCGGCCTGTTCCCGGGTCAGGCTCTTGCGCTTCTTCGACGGCGCGACCTTGGGCAGCAGCACGTCGGGCGCGACGTTGCGCGCGATCGTGCGCGCCCGAAGCGCGTGCTGACACGCCTGGTTCAGGTAGTTCCACGCGTGGGTGACCGTGCTCGTGGCACGCCCGCGATCGGCCATCCGCTGGAACACCGCCTCGAGCTCTTCGACGCCGGTGCGGTCGACCCGCCGACGACCGATCACCGGCCGGACGTGCGTGTCGAGCACCTGGCGCGCACTCGCGATGGTGTTGGGGCTCTTGTCGCGCGCGTGCCGCGATTTCCGAGTCGGCGACACGTTCGGGCATCCGGCCTCGAACCACGCGTCGAGGATCTCGTCGAACGTGGCCAGGCGCGTCCGGCTCGGTGCCGCTGCCAAACCGTCGTCGCAGAGGGCGAGCAACTGGTCGAGATCGGTCAGCGCATCGTGCTTCGAGATCCGCTCGACCTTGCGACGCGTGCCGTCGGGGAAGCGCACCCAGGCCATCCACCGTTGCTTCTGCTCGTTCCAACGCGCGGTCGGACGTGCTGCCATCGGGGCCTCCGCGACGTAGCCGGAAGGCAAAAGGCTACGTCGGCAAGGTCGTTGTGTGAGCGCAAGACCTCCAAGGCTCTGACCTGCGCTTTCGTGGTGGAGACGATGGGACTCGAACCCACGACCCCCTGCTTGCAAAGCAGGTGCTCTAGCCAGCTGAGCTACGTCCCCGCATGGGCGGGCGAACCGCCATTCCGGTCCTCCGAGGCTACCGCCCGAGCCACTCGAACGCGGTGTCCGATGCCGTCTCAGCGCCGGCGTGACCATCGTGACGCGGCACGATCAGCACAGTAGATTCGCAGAGGTGATCATGCCGCGTCAGCCGATGGGAGTCGTCCGCGGACTTCGCGGCCGTGGCGGCTGCGAAGCGGCTCCGGGGTGTTCGGTGGTCCGGAGTCAGGACTTGGCGAACTCCATCACGCCGACGTCGAGGCGCCGGTGACGTTGAGGCGCCGGTGACGCCGTGGCGATGACGCCCGAGCGACGGGTGGACCTCGTGCACCTGCGACGGGCCCGCGACCTCATGGACCGCGCCTACGCGGAACCGTTGGATGTGCCGGGCCTCGCCCGTGCCGCGGCGATGTCCCCGGCGCATTTCTCCCGGAGTTTTCGCGCCGTCTATGGCGAGACCCCGTACACCTACCTGATGACCCGACGCATCGAACGGGCCAAGGCGCTGCTGCGCCAGGGCTGGTCGGTCACCGACACGTGTTTCGCCGTGGGCTGTACGTCGCTCGGGTCGTTCAGCGCACGGTTCACCGAGGTCGTCGGCGAGCCACCTTCCGCGTACCGGGTCCGTGACCACACCGCGCAACGGGAGATCCCGCCGTGTGTGAGCAAGGTGATCACTCGCCCGCCCCGCCGTCCCGGTGTCGCGTGACGGCACCGATCCGCGTCCCTGGTTGGTGACCCGGCAAGGCGAGCAGGATTCGAGAAGCACCCGGCGCGAGGCTTTCGTAGCGTGTCGGCCATGACCATTTCCGTGTCCACCATGTTCATCACCGTCCACGACCCCGACGAGGCGCTCGGCTTCTACCGCGACGCGCTCGGCTTGGAGGTACGCATGGACGTGTCGTCCGAGGGGTTCCGCTGGGTGACCGTCGGCGCGCCCGGCCAGGATCTCGCCGTCGTGCTTTCCCAACCTCACGGCGGCCGCTCACAGGCCGAAGGCGACCAACTCGAAGAGCTCGTCACGAAAGGCGCGTTGCAGGCGGCGATCTTCGCCACCGACGATCTGGACGCGACCTTCGAGACGGTCCGGGCGTCGGGAGCCGAAGTGCTCCAGGAGCCGACGTCACAGCCCTGGGGTGCCCGCGACTGCGCCTTCCGTGACCCGTCGGGCAATCTGGTGCGGATCGCGCAGTCCTGATCCTCCGAGCACATCCCGATCAACATTGCGCTCGGAGTGACCCGAGTCAGCTCACGTCGCACCGGTGAGCGAGGCGGCGAGGTGGAACCCGCCCATGTCGGAGCGCAGGACGCGGCCCGCCCCGGCGCCGCCGACGAGCGTCGTGAGCAGCAGACCGTTTCGATCGGCGAGTTCGTCGAGAATCATGCGGCGGGTCGCCGTCGCCTCGGCGAGTAGATGGTCTGCTTCGCCAGCCAGCATCGTCCCCGGGTCGTCGACCTGAAACGGTGACAGCACGAGGTGGCCCGGGTAGATCGCGAGATCACCGCGGGATTCCACGCGGACCGCTGCATGGCCGGCATCGTGGCCGGGAGCGTCGACGACGCGCACCTCCGGAGCGATCTCGTGCGGTGCGGCCACCCCTTCGACCTCGGTGAGCGCGCGCAGGTCGGTGAGTCCGGCGTCGCCATAGACCTCGACACCGGCGTCGACCGTCGCGAGCTGCGCCGTCGGGTAGCTGTAGCGGGCGTTGGGAAAGCTCGGGCGCCAACCTCGGTGTCCGTCGGGTCGGGTGTTCCACCCGATCCCGTCGAGATGGGTGTTGACCACGACATCGACATCGTCTGCGGGGCAACCTGCAGCCGAGAGGTCGGCGAGCACCCGCTCCGCGATGTCAGCGGCATCGGGTCGGGCGCGCGGGTTGTCGTCTGCCAACCACGGGTCCACGACGATGACCGTGTCAGGGGTGCGGATCGCGAGCGCACTGAACGCGATGCGGACCTCGCCCGCACCGGTGCCGAACGCCGGGACCATCCAGTCGGGCATCGGCGCGGGGGCGGGCACGGCAAGGTCCACCGATTCGACCCGTACGATCTCGACGTCGCCGATGCGCCAGGTGTGCATCGGCTCAGTCTCGCGGCACGGCCGTGGTCCCGCCATCGGGTTTTCGCGATCGACGTCGTCACCTCGACGTTTCTCCGAAGCCCGAGTAGATCTTTGCTCGCTTCACCCGCTCCCCGCGGGGTGTTATGTCGCGGGGTCAAGCGCGCAAAGACGCGATGGCGGCGGCGCAGCGGGCGGTTCCAGGAGCCCCGTGGCTTCGTTCAGGATCAGTGCCTACCCGTTGCCCGTGTCGGTGCCGTTGCGCACGTACAGGCGCACGATGATCGGCGCCCTGCGGTCTGCGAAGTTCCACGAATCGGCAAGGTGGAAGTCGTGCGGCAACGGTCCCTTCAATTCATAGAACGCTGCAGGCAGCTCGCTGCGTCCGACGTTCACGGCCCAGATGCGGTCATAGTCGAGAAGTTTGCGATGCGCGTTTGCGTCTCCCGGGTAATAGAAGTCGAAACGTTTGACCTCTCCGAGCTGGCGGGACACATTCGCCAACTCGGGCACGACATCGTGGGGCACACGCGACCACGCCGCCTCGAAGGGCGGTCGGCTCAGATCGCCGTACAGGAGCAGACCGTCGCCGGGGCGCGCGTGATCGGCGACCATCGTCGCGATGTCGTCCCAGTGGGAGACCGTCCGGTTGTCGAGGTTCTCCTGCCCCGCCGCCGACCAGCCGACGACCAGAACGAGGCAGACCGCCGCGGCGGCCGCGGCTGAGGTCCGGGCGTTCAGGTTCACCCGAGGGGTGAGCCAGTCGATCGCCCTGCACACGGCAACCGCCACGGTCAACGCCGCGGCCGGCGCGACCGCCACGAAGTAGCGGTCGACGAACTCGGGCCGGATGATCGAGATCAGCAACAACAGGATCGGCGGCGCGAGGAACCACACCAGGGGCACCGTGGTCAACCAGTTGTCGAGCCGGGCCTGCTCGACATCCTCGAGTGCCTTCTCCTGTGCGCCGGTGCCGCCGGGCGCGTCCGCTGCCACTTGCGCATCCGTGTCCGGGGACGCGTCAGACGTCGACGGCACGTGGCCGAGCCGGCGACGGTCGGCCACGACCCAGGCGATGAGTCCGACCAACGCGGCCACGCTGACCGCACGCACCCACACGTAGCCGCCCAGGTACTGGTACATCGTGAACTTCACGTACCGGAATCGTGTCCCTTGCACCCAGTCACCGACGTTCGCGACCCCCAGCCAGGTCAGCAGGCCCAGCATGACCCCGGTGGCGCCGAGAAGGGGCAACATCTGGGTTACGCACGCACGAGGCTTCGGACTGAGCAGCGCAGCGAGCACCATCGCTGCGAGGAACAGGACGAAAAGGCCGTGGATGAACACGCCCCAGGGAGCGATCAGGGTGAGTGCCACCCACCAACGTTTCGACTGGGGCGTGTCGACGCCGGCCGTGACCGCCCCGATCAGCAGTAGCCAGCAGATGGACACGGCGAGAATCTCGAAGGTGTACGCCCGCGCCTCGAGCGCGGCTGCCTGGAACATGTACGCACCCGCGAGCAGGAGAGGCGCCGCGACGGCGACCCGGCGGCCACCGACGACGCGACCGATGGCCGCCAGCGGCACCATGACCGCCATCGCGAGCATCGTCGACAGCAACCGCAGCCACGCGGGTGATTCCGAAACCTGGGACCACGCCCACAACAGGCAGTAATAAAGGAACATCGTGCCGCCGGAGCGCTTCACCCCGTAGGCGAACTGGTTCGTCACCCCGAGGGAATATGCCTCGTCGAGCCAGAGCGGATCAGCTCCCAGTCGGGGGCCCGCGAGCACACCGACGAGCATCGCGCCGGCCACCGCACCGATGGCGACGGCGAGACGGTCGCCGCGGCGCTCCCGATCTGGCTTGTCGTCGGGTACGTGGCCGCTGTCGGATTCGGATTCGATCG
The DNA here is from genome assembly GCA_035703405.1 of Acidimicrobiales bacterium. Classification (GTDB taxonomy): domain Bacteria; phylum Actinomycetota; class Acidimicrobiia; order Acidimicrobiales; family Iamiaceae; genus JAFDWI01. The sequence goes on from DASSYG010000189.1 coordinate 7,268, forward strand.
TGGCGTCGATGTCGGCGTCGGCGTCGGCTGGATGCGTCCCGGTGCCGCCGTCCACTTCAGCAGCCATGAACGCTACGCATCGTCGATTCCGGTGAAGTCCGGGTCGCGCTTTTCGAGAAACGCCATCACTGCCTCGATGTTGCCGGGGGACCCGATGAGGTTACCGAACGCCGCGTCCTCGACGTCACGTGCCCGCCGTACGGCGGCAGATCGGCCGTCCAACATGGCGCGTTTGGTGGCGACGAGCGACTGGATGGGCCAGCGGGCGATACTGCCGGCCGCGTCCATCGCGGCGCGCAGCACGTCGGCATTCGGGACGACCTTCCATGCGATGCCCGCGTCGAGCGCTTCTCGGGCGGTGATCCACTCGCCGCTGAAGAGCACCCACGCGGCCTTCTGCCAACCCATCCGCTGAGGGAACAGCACGCTCGACGCCGCTTCGGGAGCGACGCCGAGTGGACAGAATGGGGCACGCAATCTGGCATCGTCGGCCATCACCACCAGGTCGCAATGGGCGAGGATCGTGAAACCCAGGCCGACACCGAGGCCGTTCACCGCAGCGATCAATGGCTTGTCGAAAGCTTCCAAAGCGTCCATGAGGACGGGAAAGCCGGCCGCTTCAGCGCTCGCTGACTGCGGTGTCCCGTCTTTCGGTTCGCCGAGTTCTCGACCGATCTCGGCCATCTGTGCCATGTCCTGACCGGCAGAGAATGCCCGGCCGCGGCCGGTGAGCACGACGACGGCAACCCCGGAATCCATTCGCGCCGAATCGAGAGTCTGTGCAAGATCTCGATACAGCGCATTATCGAAGGCGTTGAGTGAGAGCTCACGACTCAGGGTCAAGGCCCGGATACGTCCTGCATCTTGCATCTCGAGATCTGACATGATTCTGCTCCATTACTTGCAATGTCATATGTGGATCGGCCATCATAGATCTATGGCTAGAGGACCGAAGTCTCCAATGACCGATGAACACAAGGCGGCACTCGCCGAGGGACGCTCGGAGAGTCGAGCGGTGAAGAAATATCTGGAAGCGCTCGAGGAGAACAAGCCTCGCCGTGGTCGTCGTCGCACCAAGGAAGGGATCGAGAAGCGTCTCGCACAGATCGAAGCCGACCTGCCGACCTCCAACCCGCTCAACCGGGTGAAGCTGATTCAGGAACGCATGGACCTGACGAATGAGCTGAACGCCTCGGACGAGCCGGTTGACCTGTCCGGTCTCGAGGCCGAGTTCGTGAAGAACGCCAAGGGTTACAGCGACCGCAAAGGCATCAGCTACGCGGCGTGGCGTGAGCTCGGCGTCGCTCCTTCGCTGCTGAAGCAGGCCGGCATCACCCGCGGTTCCTGACCGGCTGGACTCGCTCGGTCGATGATGAACGGGATAC
>DASSYG010000206.1:0-2352 GCA_035703405.1 Acidimicrobiales bacterium
TTCGCCGTAACAGATACGTGCAGGTCACGCAGGTGCAAGCAACGCGTCGAGACGACTCAGTCCGGCCACGAGGACCTCGACAACAATCGCAACCGCGGCGGCCGAGGTGCCGACGCCGAGAACGCCCGCCATCCCGTACAGCATCAGGAACAATGCGAGGCTGCCGTCGAATCGGCTCAAGGCGAACAGGGCGAGCGCGAACAACGGAACGGATGCGGCAAGCACACGCCGGACACCGAACCGGTCCAGGAGCGGTCCGACGAACGGCAACGCGAAGGCCATGCCCAGCGAGCCCCACAGGCTCGCAAGGGTGATCTGTCCACGTCCCCAGCCGAATTCTTCCTGCAGCGGGGCGATCAACGGCCCGAGCGTGTAGCCCAGCGCACCTGAAGCCGAGGCCGGCCCCGACGGTGGAGAAGGCGAGAACACGCCAGTTCGAGAACAATTCGCCGCGATCGCGGGGAGGAGAGTCGGTGCGCTCGACCACAGAAGGACCCGTCGGAATACGAGAATCGTGAGGCGCCTGTTGCATCGGCGCCGATCGCGGCGCCCCTGGCGCCACTGTGACCCCGCTCATGTTTCCCAAGGCCGGTCACTGCACCAGACCCAATCGCTGATGTTCGGTATTCGTCCGGCCGATAACGTGCCGTCGGCGCGGTCGCCGCGTGTCCGTCAGACGGCGGGCCACTCCGAATCCCACAAAATCGGACGCCTCGCCCTCAGTGAGCCAACGCAATTCGGCGGGAACTGCATCGAGACCGAAGGTGATGCCAATCGCCGCACCCTGCGTCCACACCAGTCCGGCACGGCACCACACCAGGTCGGTCACCGACGTCTCCCTCGTTCGGTGTCGACCGCGTCGCTCCAGTGATCGGAACCGAGGTCCCGCCACTCGACGTCGAGGTGCACGGCGGCGTGCGCGTGGAGATTGCGCAGCGCCACCACTGGGAGGGGCACCGAACTCGACCTCGCCGCGTCCAGGGGGACGCCACCGTAGGCGACGACCACTCCCATCTCGTAAGGCACCGAACAGGTTCGAGAGGACGCGCGCGTGACAGCCCACGTAGGACACGACGTGAGCGCGGGTCACCCCGGACCGCCCGACCGGGCGAGCGAGGTCGTCGTCCGTCAGGTCGCCCAACGCCCGCGAGAAGAAGGCGGTTCCCCGACGCGCCGCGAGCAGCGCATCGGCGGGGACGAGGACGGACGACGACTCCTGCCGAGCCGAGAGGGCGGACACCCCGGTCAGCCCCGACTCCCGGTCCAATAACGACCCGTAGCCGGGAAATACGTCCGCTGGTAGTTCAGCCGCTCCACGACGGGGGCGTCCGAGAAGCGGAAGAGGTCGAACTGCCCGTCCGCCTGCAGTGACCACGCCACCCACGACGGCACGACGAACAGATCACCCTTGACGAGTTCCCGCCGTTCCCCGCCGAGCACGACGGCGCCCGCCCCCTCGAACACTTGCCAGACGGAGGAACCGACCTCCTGCCTGATGGCGGTGATCGCGCCTGCCCGCAGCCGGTGAAATTCGCAACGGATCGTGGGCAGAACATCGCCACCGTTGGTGGGGTTGGTGTACTTGATCGCGGCATGTCCCGGCTCGACGGTCGCGGGCTGCCCCTCGTCCTCGAGTGCCAGCTGCTCGGCGAGAGCGCGGTCGGTGTGCTCCCATCGGTAGGCGGCGATCGGTGTCGCACCCCGCGAATCCTGCGACGAGAGCGGCGTCAGCCCCGGATGCGACCACAGCCGCTCCGAACGCGAGATGTACGGCGTCGCTTCGTCAGTCACCCGTTCCGAACCGAACTCGAAGAATCCGAGGTCGATGTCGTGGGCGAGCGGAACGTCGAGCCCGTCGATCCACGCCATCGGCTGGTCGGTCTCGTTGTGGTGCCCGTGGAAACACCATCCCGGCGTCATCAGCAGGTCGCCGCGGCGCATGGCCACAGGATCGCCGTTGACCACGGTCCACACGCCCTCGCCTTCGACGACGAACCGGAAGGCGTTCTGCGCGTGCCGGTGCTCCGGGGCCGTTTCCCGCGGTCCGAGCCACTGGATCGCGCACCACAACGTCGGGGTGGCATAGGCGGTGGGCGCCAGCCCCGGGTTGGCCAGGCCGATCGCCCGCCGCTCGCCACCCCGCCCGACGGGAACCAGGTCACCGGCCCGCTGCGCGATGTCCAGCAGTTCGGACCAATTCCAGACGAACGGCACTGCAGCGGGTTTCGGACTCAGCGGCATCAGGTCGTTGGTCTGCGTCCACAGCGGTGCCGTCGAGTTGCGGTCGAAGTCCTCGTACAACCGCTCGAGTTCGGGGCTGGGTTCGGGCAGATGCGCAGGCACACCAGCGTT
>DASSYG010000033.1:0-20923 GCA_035703405.1 Acidimicrobiales bacterium
GACCTTCGTGTACAACTGCCTGCTGGCCGCCGTGTTCACGTTCGTCCATTGACCCAACCTGTCGAAATGGCGGCGACAGACTCCCACGTGACCTGAATGCGCGCTCCCGCTGGAGCGCGCCTGACCGGCCGAAGATGTCACAACCGAGCGCGATGATGCGCGCGAGCGATCGACAGCCCACTCGACCACCCCGCCTGACCCGCTTGGCCGTCCCACCATCCGATCGAAGGAGCCGAACGGCCAAGGAGGACGCCGTCATGGCCGCACTCAGTGCAGCCCAACGCACACAGATCTACAATGAACTCACCGAAGCAACGAGCGAAGACACCGCGGAGGTGATCGTGCAAAGCGTCATCGACGTCCAGTGGGACACCCTGGTCACCAACGACCACCTCGACGCCGGCTTCGCCCAAGTCGGCGCCCGCTTCGCCCAAGTCGGCGCCCGCTTCGCCCAAGTCGACTCCCGATTCGCCCAAGTCGACTCCCGATTCGCGCGACTCGAAGGTCAAGTCGATGCCCGCTTCGCCCAGGTCGACTCCCGATTCGCGCGACTCGAAGGTCAGCTCGATGCCCGCTTCGCACAAATCGATGCACGCTTCGCCGAGGTGCGCGAACAATCTGCACAAACCGACGCGAAGATCGAGCGAACCGCCCGCAATATGACGATCTGGCTCATGTCGACGACGCTTGCCTTCAACGGTCTGCTCGCCGCCTGGCTCACCGCCGTCCACTGACCCAACCGGGCCGTCCCTCCTTCCGCTCGGACACCCTGGTCCAACTCCCCGAACGGCCACGGCCTCGGCGGCACCGACCTCACCCCTCGTGCCGCGTCAGGGAACGTTTGCGACGTTCACGGCGAGTCAGAACGATCGCTCGCAAGGACGCAGGACGCAGGCGACTTCGCCGTCGACGCGTACCTAGTGCTGATCGTCGCCAAGAAGTACCGGACCGGATTCGACGCGCCCCGCCTGGTGGCCATGTACGTCGACAAGAAGCTCGAAGGCGTCAACGCGGTGCAGACCCTCGCCCGGCGCAACCGGTCGATTCCCGGCAAACCCAAACCTTCGTATTGGACTCTCGCAACGGGCACACCGGGTGCCGGGATCGACCTGGACGCGGCGAATTGACCCGTCTGCGGATCGAGGCGCGTGGCTCCGTGGATGCCGGCATCGGCGACAACGACCCCGACCCGCTCCAAACGGGCTGGCCTTCGACGCCGCAGGAAGCCTCTTCATCGCCAATGCCTACGGCAACTCGGTGAGCAAGTGGAACGGTAGTGATCTGACCGAAGCGATCCACGACATCGACCAGCCCTATGCGCTGGCGATTCGTTGACCACTCTGGGGCCGTGACCGTCGGCGACACATCGAGGAACCATTCGCGCGCGTTGACATTCGGTCATCGATCCGGCAGGATGGTTTCCGATGACCGCGTCCGCGACCCTGCTGCTTCTCATGTAGGCGAACACCGCCATATCGGTGTTCGCCGAAGCTCCTGTGCCTGGAAATCAGGCCGGGAGCTTCTTGCGTTTTCCAGCGCCGTTGCGATCAGATCATCAGCCGAGCCAACCCCCACGACACAGAACCGAGTAGTCCCATGCCTCCCGAACCCGTGCAGATCACGCCGATGCCGTATGACAAATACGCCCCGTACGTGCCGCTCGACCTGCGCGACCGCACCTGGCCCGACAAGCGTCAGGACCACGCACCCACCTGGTGCGCGGTCGACCTGCGCGACGGGAACCAGGCGTTGATCGACCCAATGGGGCCCGAACGCAAGCTGCGGATGTTCAACACCCTGGTGCAGATGGGCTTCACCGAGATCGAGGTCGGCTTTCCCTCGGCGAGCCAGACCGACTTCGACTTCGTGCGCCAGTTGATCGAAGAGGACCTGATCCCCTCCAACGTCACGATCCAGGTTCTGACCCAGTGTCGCGACGACCTGATCGCCCGCACGTACGAGTCGATCGCCGGGGCGCACCACGCGATCGTCCACTTCTACAACTCGACCTCGACGCTGCAGCGCAAGGTGGTGTTCGGACTCGACAAAGACGGCATCACCGAGATCGCGGTCAACGCCGCGAAGCTGTGCCGCAAGCTCGAGGACACGATCCCCGACACTCAGGTGCGTTACGAGTACTCACCCGAGTCCTACACGGGTACCGAGGTCGAGTACGCGGTGCAGATCTGCAACGCCGTCGCGGAGGTGATCGAGCCGACCACCGACCGCAAGCTGATCATGAACCTGCCCGCCACCGTCGAGATGTATACGCCGAACCTGTACGCCGACACGATCGAATGGTTTCTGCGCCACGTCCGCAACCGGGAATCGATCGTGCTGTCGTTGCACCCACACAACGACCGGGGTTGTGCCGTCGCCGCCGCCGAGCTGGGCGTGCTGGCCGGCGCCGACCGGGTCGAGGGCTGTCTGTTCGGCAACGGTGAGCGCACCGGCAACGTCGACCTGGTCACTTTGGCGCTCAACCTGTTCAGCCAGGGCATCGACCCGAAGCTGGACCTGTCCGACATCGACGCGATCCGCCGCACCGTGGAGTACTGCAACCGACTGCCGGTGCACGAGCGCCACCCCTACGGCGGCGACCTGGTGTACACGGCGTTCTCGGGGTCGCACCAGGACGCGATCAAGAAGGGCTTCACGGCGCTGTACGCCGACGCGGAGGCCGCCGGTCGTGGCCGCGATTATGAACGCTGGGAGGTGCCCTACCTGCCGATCGACCCCGCCCACGTCGGTCGGGATTATCAGTCGGTGGTGCGGGTGAACAGCCAGTCGGGCAAGGGCGGCGTCGCCTACATCATGGAGACCGAGCACGGTTTCGCGCTGCCTCGACGCCTGCAGATCGAGTTCTCCCGTCAGATTCAGACGATCGCCGAGGACACCGGATCGGAGATCTCCCCGGCGGCGCTGTGGGACACCTTCAACGAGGTGTACCTGCCGACCGATCCTTCGCTGGTTCTCCGGAGCCACGAGACCACCCACGACGCCGACGACAACACCTCGATCACCGCGCAACTCGTCGTCGACGGTGAACCGGTCACGGTGACCGGCGAGGGCAACGGCCCGATCGCGGCCTTCGTCGACGCGCTCGCCATCGGAGCCGACATCCGCCTGGACGTCGTCGACTACTCCGAACACGCGATGGGCACCGGATCGGACGCCACCGCTGTCGCCTACGTGGAGGCCCAGGACGTCGACGGCGTCACCCGTTGGGGCGTCGGAGTCAACCCGAACACGTCCATCGCGTCGCTCCAGGCCGTACTCGGTGCCGCCGAACGGACCCGCAGCGACTCCTGAACCGGGCCATCGTCAGCGGCGGCGGGTGACCCAGCTCCGCCGATTCTTCTCGGTGCCGTACACCGCCCAGATGAGCAGCGCTGAGCAGATCACGCCCATGATCAGCCCGGGCGCATAGTTCTCGCCCCAGACCCACCGGCCGATGACGCCGCCGATGAGCGCGCCGCCGAGCCCACACAGGATCGTGAACAGACACCCCATCGGTTGCCGACCGGGCACGAAGAGACGACCCAACAAGCCGAGGATCAGGCCTTCGATCGTCATGGCGATCACATAACCGAGCATGTCCGACTCCTCACGAGGTGCCACCTGACGCGCTCAGGTGCTGGACGGTGCATCCGAGGCTATCGAGCGCCTGGCGCGCACGAATCGCGATCGCAGGTTTGACCGACCGCGGATCGGGGCACAGACGCGGATGAGCGGTCGTCGCGTCCGAGCGGCGACACCATCTGCGAGGAGCACACCCGTGACGATCCCGGCAACCGACACGACGAGGAGCCGCCCGCAGCGGCAGGAACGGGCCCGGCGCGTCGGCGCCGTGGCGGGGATCCTGGTGACCGTCGCCCTGTGCGTGCTCGTGGCCAGGTCCACGGACGCATCGGCGGACGCCGGGTTCGGCTCGGGACGCCACGACGTCACCACCGACGGGTTCACCCACCCATGGTTGGGCGGGTACGCGACCGATGTGGGGACCGCCTGGTGCATCGAGAGTGGCCAGGCGTACCCGCGGGCCTCGGGCAACACCCGGGCGAGTGACCTTCCCGCCGAGCGGGGAGTGTCGGCCACCGACCGCAACGCGCTCGCCTACGCAGTGTGGGCGTACACGGCGACCGGAGACGCCACGACCGCGGCCGGACTGGCGGCCGTCGTACACGGATTGTCAGGAGACGACTACGCGTCGGTGAACGTGCCGTCCATGATCATCTCGGACCCGGCAGTGAAGGCCGCCGCTGTGGCCATCTACCGAGAGGCCGAGAGCCGGGAGTTCTGGGTGTCGGACCCAGCTGCGAACCCGTGGCGGATCACGACGGTGCTCACTCACACCACCGGCCTCGACTGGGACGCGCTCACCACCGTGCAGACCGCAGCGGGCCGACCGGTCTCGGGGCATCGGGTCGGACTCGTGCCCTACGGCGTCACCGACGCCCCGGCCACCGAGCACGTCTTCACGACCGACGGTGCGGGTCAGATCCACTCCCACTGGACCCTCACCGATCCGTCTCGCCCGATCGCGGTCGACGCGCAGACCACCGCACCGACCCGCTACCGGGTGTGGAAAGGTCCCGACTACCCGGCAGGCAGTGTCCCCCAACGCATCATCACCTCCGGCGGCACGATCTACCGCGGTCACGCCCAGCAGGACTTGCCCTCCGGGCGGATCGAGCTGCACAAGTCGACCGACAATCCCGCGTACCAGTCGGCCGTCGGTGCGACGTTCGACGTGATCGCCCGCGGGGTCTCCACCTCGCTCGGCACCCTCACCGTGGCGCCCGATGGCGACTCCGAGACCCTCGAGTTGCCCGTCGGCGACTACGTCGTCACCGAGACCGCGGCTCCCGCGGGCGTCGCGGTCGACACGACCCCGTACCCGGTGACCGTCACCGAAGACGCCACGGCGACGCTCACGCTGACCGATCCGGTGCATCGACGGGCGGGTCTGAGCCTCGTCAAGGTCGATGTCGTCACCCAGAAGCCCGTCGCCGGTGCGGAACTGCTCGTCGAACGAGACGGCGACGGTGACGGCTCCTACGAGACCACGGTGGGCAGCTTCACCACGTCGCTCGCGCCCACCTCGCTGGATTCACTTGCCGCCGGGGCCTTTCGCATCACCGAGACCGCGGCGCCCGACGGCTATGAACTGCCCGCCGACACCATGCAGGACGTGTCGATCGGGTGGGACCAGACCGCGGCGGTCACGTTCGCCGACCATCGCAGTGTGGCGGTGACGACCGAATCCCGACTCGTCGACGATGGTCCGGACCTTCCGGCCCCTCCCGCCGGGTTGGACGACTCGGCCCATGTCGTGGCCTCGGTCGGCAGCGCGTTGCGCGACACGGTGTCGATCTCCGGACTCGCTCCGGGAGAGCCCGCCACGGTTTCGGTGGCGTTGTACGGTCCGACCCCACCGGACGAGGCGGTCTCCTGTGACGCCGACAACCGGGTGTACACCGACTCGTGGGCCACCACCGGGTCGGGTGATTCGGCCTCGGCGGAGTACACGCCGACGTCGATCGGGCGTTACACCTGGGTCGCGACGGTGGAGGTTCCCGGCTTTGGCACCGTGGCGGGCCCTTGCGGGGAGATCAGCGAATCGGCGATCCTCACCCCGACGATCGACACGGCCGCCCAGGCTCCCGTCACCACGCCAGGGGCACCGGTCACCGACAAGATCTCGGTGACCGGCCTGGCCGATGCGGCGGCGGCAACGGTCCACACCGCGCTGTACGGCCCGTTCGCCTCGGTCGATGCAATTGCCGACCGTTGCGCCGTGGGCGACCTGGGAGACCCGGTCGGCGTCGTCCACGACGAGATCGTCGCCGACGGGACCGGTCCGACATCGCCCTCGGAGGTGTCCTCGTCGCCGATTGCCCTCCCCACCGACGAGGTCGGCGGGTGGTACACGTTCGTCTCGATTCTCGACGTTGCCGGTTTCCCCCCGGTGACCCACGACTGTGGCGCCGATGCGGAAACCTTCCACGTGGTCGCACCGGTGACGACCACGACGACGAGCACCACGACACCGGCCGCGACCACTTCCTCCACGACGACATCGCCCCCCGCCACCACCGCCCCGACTTCGACGGCTCCCGCGACCACGGCGCCACCCGACACGACCGCTCCTCCCGAAGCCCCCGTGCCACCCGAAACCCCCGTGCCGACGACCGTTCCGAGCACGACGACGCCGGCCGCGACCACGACCGCGCCATCGCGCACCACCCTCCCACCACCTCCGACCACCTCGCCGACGACGACCTCTGTCCCTTCGTCGACATCGACGACCACCACGACCACGCCGTCGACCTCCTCGACGTCGTCGCTGCCGCCCACCTCCACTCCGTCGACGATGGAGCCTCTCCCGACCGACGTCGGTCACCCCGCTGCGGCCGGACGAGGCAGCAGTGGCGTCGGGTCGGGCGAGCTGCCCCGCACGGGCGCCGCCGTCGGTCGACTCACCGCATTCGGCAGCGCACTCGTCCTGCTCGGGGCCGCCGTCGGGCTGCTCGTCGCCCGTCGCCGCATCAACGTCGATTCCTGACACGTCCAGTGGAGTTCGCCATCTACCATTGACGCCTGTGAACCCCACGGTCCTGGTGCTGCATCCGACGACGGTGTCATGACCGACGAGGCTCAGCTCGGTTGCATCACCCGGTTCGTCGACGGGCCGTGCCGCAATCCGCCGACATCGGGGCTACCGATCTGCGGGTCCTGCCTCCGGGTCCTGCTGGACGAGCCCGACCCCCGTCGACGCCGGACACTCGCAAGGAACCCCGGTCTCGCCGGCGGCGTGGTGCAACAACTGGCCGAAGATCCCGATGATCAGGTGCGCGCCCAGGTGGCCGCACGCAGCGACCTCGACACGGCGACGACCAACCGCCTCGCGAATCCGGACCGCGAATCCGCGCCGACCGTGTGGCGGTCGATGGCGGCGACCTCGGGCGGCGGCGCCCACGCCTGGGAGCTGCTGGGGACCGATGACCCGACGACGCTGGCCATCCTTGCGGCGAACCCCTCGGTCGACCCCGACATCCTCGACCAGCTCGCCCGATACCCGGACCCCGACGTGTCCTGGACGGCATCGGCGACGCTCGCCGGACAACCGCCGGGCGACCACATCGCCGAGCGGGTCGCCGAGGCACGCCGCTTCGACGGGCTACCTCTCGGCGAGTCGGCCGTCCCGCTGAGTCGCCCCGGCGCGACTCCCCCGACCGAGATGCTCGGCGTCGCGCCGACCACGCTCGCCGCGGCCGCCACGAGTGACACCGGGTTCCCCGTCGGAGGTGCGCCACCACCTCCCGAAACGAGGTCGCCCGACTCGCCTCCCGCATACGCCTCCGGGGTCGGAGGAGCGGGCGCGCTGCCTCCCCGACCCTCCCCCGACGACCCCGGCGGCCACGGACGCCGCCGCGGTCTCGGCCTGCTCGTCGGTGCCGGCGCGCTCGTGGTGATCGCGGCAGTCGTTCTCGTCATCGCGTTCACGGGGAGCGGCTCGGATTCACGGACGACGACGGTGGGTCCGGACCCGTCGACCATGCACACCTCGCCGAACACGTCTCGGACACCGTCCACCTCCGGCGCGACCACGTCGACCACCACCTCGTCGACGACGTCGACGACCACGACGTCGGTTCCTCCGACGACGAAGCCAGCGCCCACGCTTCCCCCGACGACGCCCTCCCCGGCGATCACGCCGCCCCAGGCCGGTCCCATCAGCCAGAACTTCACGATCACCTCCGATGCCGGGCGGTTCTGCAAGGCGGTCTCGGTGACCGTCAACTTCTCACCCGCACCTGCCTATGTGGCCATCAGCGACGACACCGGCGCCCAGGTCGGCGGGTGGAGTGGCGCCTCCGGACAGACCAGGCAGTTGCAACTCCCGCGGGCCACGACGGTACTGAACGTGAACGTCTCCGCGGTCGGCACCTCGATCAGTGTGTCCGGTTCGGCATCCGGAGACTCCTGCTGAGCGCCGAGGCGCCCACCGACCCGGGCGCGACCCAATGCAACGTGCGATACGACTCGGGCCGCTGCACCAACGCCGCCGTCGGCGAACTGCCGATATGCGGACCCTGTCTCGGGGTCGTGCTGGCCGAAGGCGATCCCGGTCGGCGTCGCTCGCTGGCCGGACTCACCCGCCTGCCGCGACCGGTGGCGGACCGTCTTGTCGACGACCCCGACGCCGGAGTGCGGGCACGCATCGCGAACCGCGAGGATCTCGCCGGGGACACCGTTTCCCGGTTCGCCGACCCGGCACGCGAACCCTCACCGATCGTGTGGCGTTCGTTCGCCGCGACGCGTATCGGTGCCGCAAACGCCGCCGCGGTCCTCGCCACCCGCGATCGTCTCGCGATGCTGGTGCTGGCAGCCAACCCGGCAACACCCTCTGAGACCTTGGATCGACTCGCCGGACTCGACGACGTCGAGATCGCCACGACGGTCGCGGCAACGCGCGCCGGGCAGCCACCGGAAGACACGGTGATCTCCCAGGTGTTGGGGGCACGCGCGATCGCGACCCGTCCCCTCGCCGAGGCGCCGGCAGGGACGCCCTGGCCCGGCGGTCCGACACCGCGACAGGCTGCGGTGACACCGACCGGTCCGGACCCGGTCGACGACGACGATTCGCCCGCATCGCATCGGGGCCTGGTCGTCGGGTTCGTCGTCGCGGCCGTGATCGTCGTCGCCGTGGCCGCGCTGATCGCTCGCGGTGGCAGCTCCGACGACGACATGGCGTCGTCGTCGAACGAAACCGCCGGAGTGACCGTGCCGTCACCCGGGTCGACCTCGAGCCCGGACGTCATGGTGGCGGGCCGATCTCCGTCGACCACGTCGAAGAGCGCCACCGGCTCCGGTGGCAATGCCGTGGTGTTCGACCTCGCGATGACGGCTCGACAGAAGAACTTCTGTGACGAAGCCGACATCAAGATCTCCTTCGACGGCCCGACCGCGTACGTCGTCATCACCGACGACACCGACCGCGAACTGTGGACCGGACCGTGGAACTCGGGCGCCACCAAGCAGGTCGATCTCATCGCACCGAGCAAGACCCTTCACGCCCGGCTCACCACGACTGGCGACCCGGACGATTTCAGACCGTCCGGGTCGGTGCAGGGCACGTTCTGCTGACGCGTCGGACCGACGCGAGACGCATCAGAGGCGAGGTCAGAGGCGGCGGCGGAGCAGCGAGTGGACGCGTTCCCAGTGACGTTCCGAGGCCGTGCGGTCGTAACGCTCACCAGGTGGAGCGAACCCGTGGACCGCGTCGGTGACGACGTCGAGGGTGTAGGGCACGTCGGCTTCTTCCAGCGCCGCCATCATCTGCTCGCGCTGTTTGGCCGGCGCGGTCGGGTCACCCTCCACCCAGGCGAAATGCACCTCGGCGCGTACGGCGTCGAGGCCCAGATGCGGCGAATCGTCGCCGTCGCGTACCAACCAGGCGCCGTGGATCGACGCGGCCGCCCGCATGCGTTCGGGAAAGGCACGGGCGACCACGAGCGCCATTCCACCGCTCATACAGAACCCCACGGCTCCCGCCGGCCCCGGCGCTGCGGCCGGGTCGGCGTCGGCTGCAGCGAAGAGCGCTGCCGCGTCGGTCACGATCCCCGCCGGGGTGACCGTCGCCATCAGGTCTCGGCGGGCGTGCATGTCCTCGTCGCTCGACGTGAACTCCCGGTACGGGCCACCGCGGTGGTACAGATACGGCAGCATCACGTAGTAGCCGGCGGTGGCCAGGCGCGAGGCCATGTCACGCAATTCGGGTCGGATCCCGGGCGCGTCCATCAGATACAGCACCACCGGATGCGGGCCGTCCACGTCGGGATGGAACAGAAACGTCGGCATGGTGCCGTCGTCGGTTGCGATGTCGATGCGTTCTTCGATCACGATCGATCCTCTCGTTGCCGGCGTCTCGTCGGACTCGCAGTTCGGTCGATCTGCATCGACGTCATCCGCCCGACACCGGCGGCAGTATCGAGACCTCGGCATCGGCGTGGACCGCGTCGGTCGATGCTGCGGGTCGGCCGTCGACCCAGATGCGGGACGTGCCGAGCACCGCGGCGAACCCAGCACCGAACCGCTCGACCAGCATGTCACACACGGCGCCGACGGTGTCGGCGTCGATGTCACACCGAGACGCGCCGGCCGCCTGCCGGGCCGGCCCCAACAACAACACCTCTGCCACCGGACTCAGCCTCCGATCATCGACATCGAACGGTGCGGGCGAATGAATCCGGGTTCGTCGATGCCGTGCCCGGGCAGCTTGGCCCAGACCTCTTTGCGCAGCATCGTCTCGAGTGCCGCGTCGGTGCCTCCAGCGCGGAGCAGATCCCGGACCGACGACTCCCGGCGGGCGAACAGACAGTTGCGTGCCGCGCCGTCAGCGGTGAGGCGCAGTCGGTCACACGTGCCACAGAAGGGTCGGGTGACGCTCGCGATCACGCCGATCCGGCCGACTCCGTCGGCGAAGCGGAACTGTTCGGCCGGCGCGGCCGGGTCGGCGCCGGGGATCTCCTCGAGGGGCCAGCGTTCGTCGATGATACGGACGATCTCTGCCCCCGGGAGCACCGTGGCACGGTCCCAGGCGCCGTCGGCGTCGAGCGGCATGAACTCGATGAAGCGGACGATCCGACCCGTGCGCCGGGCGAAGTCGGCAAAATCGACGATCTCGTCGTCGTTGGTCCCGGCCATGACGACGACGTTCACCTTCACCGGGGTCAGGCCGGCGTCGTCGGCGGCGTCCATCGCGGCGAGGACCACGTCGAGCGAGCCGCGTCGCCGGATCTGTGCGAAACGTTCGGGTTGCAACGAGTCACACGAGATGTTGACCCGGTGCAGGCCGGCGTCGGCGAGCGGTCGCGCCAACGGCGCGAAGCGGGTGCCGTTCGTGGTCAACGAGACGTCGTCGAATCCGATGGCAGCGATGCCCGCGACGATGTCGACGATCTCACGGCGCAACAGGGGTTCGCCGCCGGTGAGGCGCAGTGAGGTGATGCCGAGATCGTGCGCGACCGTCGCGATGCGCAGCAGTTCGTCCACGGTCAACAGTTGGCGGTGCGGCAGGAAACGAGCGCCGACCTCGGGCAGGCAGTACACGCAGCGCAGGTTGCATTCGTCGGTGACCGAGAGGCGCAGGTCACGGTGGACCCGTCCGTAACGGTCGATGAGCGGCCCGTCGGTGGGCATCTCGTCGACCACGGCCTTGTCGTGTCTGGCTCGGTCGTTGCCAGAGCGGAAGGTACCGGCGCGGATCGACACGGGCGTGACGGTCATGGCCGACCTCCACATGGGGCGACGGCGTCTGTCTCGGTAACGAGCACGCGCACCTGGTCGCCCACGCCGACCGACACGCCGTCGTCGAGCAACACCAGCGCATTCGCCTCGGCGAGTGCCCGCAGCTGGTGCGAATCCTGTCCCCCGGCGGAACGGACGTGCAGCGTACCCATGGCGTCGACGCCGGCCACGACGCGCCGGGCATGCATCTTGCCGTCGGTGCCTCGTGCGAGCGGCTCGTCCGCGACGGCGGTCTCGGTGCGACGGGGACGTGCGGGTCGACCGGCAAGCTGAGCGAGTGCGGGCCGCACCAACAGTTCGAACACCACCAGTGCCGACACGGGGTTGCCCGGCAGGCACACCACGGGGACGCCCGACTCGGCGAGCACGCCGAACCCGAAGGGTTTGCCCGGCTTGATCCGGACCTCCATCCACTGCACGGTGCCCGACGCGACCCGCCCGAGCACTTCCTTCGCGTGGTCGGCGACGCCGACGCTCACCCCGCCCGAGGTCACCACCACGTCACAACGTGTGGCGGCTTCGACGAGGGCGGCTTCCAACGCGATGGGGTCATCGTCGACCATGCCGAGGTCGACCGTGTCGCAGCCCGCGGCACGACTCGCGGCCAGCAGCGCCGGACGGTTGGCGTCGTAGATCTGACCGGGTCCGGGAACGTCGGGCGGTTCGACGAGTTCGTCACCGGTCGCGAGCACCCCGACGATCGGCATCGGGTACGCGTCGACGGATTCGAGTCCGAGGCTCGCGACGACGCCGATGTGCGCCGGTGTCAGGACGGTACCCGCAGGAAACACGGTCGTACCGGCGGGTGTGTCCGAACCGGCGGGCCGCACGAACGCCCCCACTTCGACCGGGCCGGTGATGAGCACCGATGCGCCGTCGATGGTGACGTTCTCGATCGGACAGACCGCGTCGGCACCCTCGGGCAGTGCGGCACCGGTGGCGATGGCCACGGACTGCCCCGGACCGACGTGCGTCGTCGCCGGCTGGCCGGCGCTCGACGAGCCGACGACCGCCAGGTTGGTCGCATCGCCGGTGACGTCCGCGGCACGAACGGCATGGCCGTCCATGGCCGACGCCGCGAACGGCGGCACGTCGCGCGGAGCGATCACCTCTCGTGCGAGGACCCGGCCGAGCGCATCGGCCACCGATGTCGTCACCGGTTCGAGGCGACGGACCGCCTCGACGAGCCGTCGCCGAGCCTCGTCGAGGGTGACCCACTCACCGGGGCGTTCCATCAACTGACCCCCACGGGGACCTGCCGCGTGTCGTCGTCACGCGTGCGCTGCCACTCGTCCAGGTCGACCAGTTCGTGGCCGCACGTACCCCACCCTTCGCCACCATCCCACATCTCGTACTTCCAGATCGGCACCGTCGCCTTGATCGCGTCGATGCACCAGCGGGTGGCGTCGAAGGCTTCGGTCCGATGCGCGGTCGACGCGGCGACGACCACGGCGGTCTCCCCCACTTCCAGCGAGCCGGTGCGGTGGAGCAGCGCGAGGCGTTCGATCATCGGCCAGCGCCGTCGTGCGGCGTCGGCGACCAGGTGAATGCGGGGCTCCGCGTGGGTCGGGTGTGCCTCATAATCGAGTCGGATGATGCCGGTGCGCCCCTCGGCGTGGTCGCGCACGGTGCCACAGAACACGTCGATCGCTCCGGAGCCCGGAGTGCCACACCACTCCAGGACGGCGGTGACGTCGATCGGTGCGTCGGTGATCGCCGTCCAGGTTGCCTCGTGGTTGGACACGTCGCTCAGGCTAACGGTGCCCGCGAGCAGGATCACCCGCGCACCTCGCTACCCTCGGTCGACATGGAACTCCACGCCCGTGTGCTCACCGTGTCCGATCGCGCCGCGGACGGCATTCGCGAGGACCGCTCGGGGCCCGCGTTGGTCGAGATGCTCACCGCTGCGGGGTGGCGATGTGATGCGCCGGTCGTGGTCACCGACGGCCTCGTGCCGGTCCGCGACGCCTTGCTGTCGCTCACCGACGGGTTCGCCGGACTCGTCGTCACGACCGGCGGCACCGGATTCGCGCCGCGGGACCAGACACCGGAGGCGACCCGCGAGGTGATCGAACGCGAGGCGCCGGGACTCGTCGAGGCGACCCGGGCGCCTGATCGGTTGGGCCAACTCAGCCGTGGCGTGGCCGGCATCGTGGGTCGATCCGTGGTGCTGAACGTCCCCGGTTCGGTCGGGGGGGCGACCGATTCGCTCGCGATCGTGCTCGAGATGGTGGCCCACGCGGTGAAGTTGGCCGCCGGCGAGGACCCGCACGCGAGCCCCTGATCATCAGGAGTCGCCGCGCACCCAGATGCCCGAGCGGCCGCCTTCCTTGCGCCACAACGCGACCTGGGTGAGCATCGCATCGAGGTCGTGGCGGCGCAGCGCTCCGACGAGTACCAACCCGGCCACGCCGGCTGCGGTCAGCGCCTCCATCTCGACGCCGGTGGGGGCGAAGACCTCGGTGGTCGCCTCGATGTCGATGTGGGTGTCGGTGGGTTCGATGGTCACGTCGACGTCGACGAGACGGATCGGGTGACACAACGGGATCAGGTCCCAGGCACGTTTGGCCGCGCCGACGCCGGCGACGTGGGCCTGGGCCAGCACCTCGGGGGTCAGGGCCCGGGCTGGGTCGACGAGCGTGACGACGCGGGCCCGCGCCACCGCGATCCGGCGGGTCCATTCCTTGGCGGTCACGTCGACCATTCGCGCTCGACCCTCGCTGTCGAGATGGGTGAGCGTCTTGTGCTCGGTCACGACCCCGATCCTTGCCGACTCGACGACGCCCGGCACACACGATCACGCGCCCCTGCGCCGCAAAGGTTGCAGATGCGAGGTCGATGCTCTAGACAACGTGCATGAGCGAGCTCCTTCGGCCTGGTGAGGCAGCCATGCTGCTCGGCCTCAGCGTCGACACGGTGCGCCGTTGGTGCGACGACGGCCGACTCGCCCACACACGAGGGCCGGGCGGGCGGCGCCTCATCGACGGCGCCGACCTCGCCCGGGTGCTGAGCGAAACCGCGCCGCAGAACCCCACCGCCGAGCGACCCACGGCGCGTCGCAGTGCCCGGAACCGCTTCCCCGGGCTCGTCACCTCGGTCGAACGCGACGGCGTCATGGCCAAGGTCACGATGCAGTCCGGTCCGTTCCGGGTCACGTCACTGATGACCAGAGAAGCCGCCGACGATCTCGCCCTGGCACCCGGCGTCGTCGCGGTCGCGTCGGTCAAGTCGACCAACGTCGTCATCGAACTCCCCACCGGCAACCCGTGACCGGCCTGGTCCACCACGCGACCGGCCGTGGCGAGGCACCAGTCGCCAAGGCGTTCGGCATCGTCGCCATGGCCCTGCTGGTCGCCGGCGCCTGCGCGTCGGCGCCGACACCCGGCCCGATCGTCGCGGACCCGACTGCCTCTCGGTCGGGCGATTGCGAGCCCGCTGCCGGTGCCGCCACGCTGCCGGCGAAGACCGCAGTCCATGGCACGGTCCGGGTACTGGCTGCGGCGTCGCTGACTGGGGCATTCGCCGAGTTGGCCGATGCGTTCGAGGCGACCTACCCCGGTGCGAGGGTCGCCACGTCGTTCGGGGCGTCCTCGGACCTCGTCGCCCGGATCCATCAGGGGGCACCGGCCGACGTGCTCGCCACCGCCGACACCGAAACCATGGACCTCGCTGCGGACCCCCCGGACGGCTCCCGAGGAGACGTGGCCACACCCGTGACGTTGACGTGCAACACGATGATGATCATCACCGCGCGGGGAAACCCGCTGCACATCACCTCCCTCGCGGACCTCGCCCGACCCGATGTGCGCTTCGCGCTGTGCGCCGAGCCGGTACCGTGCGGGCGACTCGGCCGCCAAGTGCTGCACGATGCCGGCGTCGACGCACGGCCGGTCGGGTCCGAGGCGAACGTGAAGGCCGTCGTCGCCAAGGTGATCGCCGGTGAGGTCGACGCGGGGATCGTGTACGTCACCGACGCGCGTGTCGCCCGACCGCGCGCCTCGAGCGTCGCCATCCCCGCGCAGAACAACGTCGTGACCACCTACCCGATTGCGGTCGCCCGCGACGCCGACAACGCCACTGCGGCCCGGGCCTTCGTCACGTTCGCCACAGGGCCGACTGGTCGGAGCATTCTGCGGTCCTATGGTTTCGGTCCGCACTAGCCCCGCCCAGCCACGGCGAGAACCGCACAGGACCCGCGCCCGGCGCCGAGGAGACCGACGCCCCGGCGGGTTCGTCATCGTGCTCGCCGTGGGCGCAGTCATCCTGTGCGCATTGCCGATCGTCGGGCTGGCGTGGCGTGCCCCCTGGTCGTCACTGTTCACGCAACTCGGCCGGCCCGGAGTCCGCACGGCCCTGTGGTTGTCGCTGGTGTGCTCGGTCGCCGCGACGGCCTTGTCGATCGCGCTCGGGCTCCCCCTGGCATGGATTCTCGCCCGGTTCGAGTTCCCCGGCCGCCGCGTCCTGCGTGCGCTGGCGGTGCTGCCGATGGTGCTGCCCCCTGTGGTCGGCGGCCTGGCGTTGCTCACCGTGTTCGGCCGTCGGGGCATGGTCGGCCAGTTGCTGTTCGACTGGTTCGGGGTGACGATCCCCTACACGATCGCAGCGGCGATCCTGGCCGAGGCGTTCGTCGCGATGCCGTTCTTCGTGGTCACCGCCGAGGCGGGGCTGCGCAGCGTGGATCGCCGCTTCGAAGAGGCCGCCCGCACCCTTGGCGCGTCCCGACGCAGAACGTTCCTGCGGGTCACGGTTCCTCTCGTCCGTCCCTCGCTCATCGCCGGCGCGGTGCTGTGTTGGGCGCGGGCGTTGGGTGAGTTCGGTGCGACCATCACCTTCGCGGGGAATTCGCCGCACACCGACACGATGCCGTTGCAGATCTTCCTCACCTTCCAACAGGACCCGGGCGGAGCACTCGTGTTGAGCCTGGTACTGATCGCCGTCTCGCTCGTCGTGCTCATCGCCTTGCGCGAACGATGGCTCGGGAGCGTGCGATGACGGCCACGGCGCCACGGGAGAGCGCAGGATCTCTGGCGTGCTCGGTCCGTCGTCGCCTGGGGACCCTCGATCTCGCCGTCGACTGCACCGTGGGAGCGGGCACGACCCTGGCCGTGGTGGGACCCAACGGCGCGGGCAAGACCACCTTGCTGCGGATCGTCGCAGGGCTCCTCACCCTCGACGCCGGGCACGTCCGCGTCGGCGACGCCGTCTGGGACGCACCGGCCGAGGGTCGATGGCTCGCCCCCGAGCATCGATCGGTCGGGTTCGTCTTCCAGGACGGGGTGCTGTTTCCTCATCTGTCGGTGGGCGACAACGTGGCGTTCGGCCTGCGTTGCCGCGGCGTCGAGTCGGCTCGAGCGGCGGTCGTCGCCCGGGACTGGTTGGGCCGGGTCGGGCTCGCGGACCGCTTCGACGCGCGGCCCGGCGAGCTCTCCGGCGGACAGGCCCAGCGGGTCGCCTTGGCACGCGCGCTGGCCTATGCGCCCGACGTGTTGTTGCTCGACGAGCCGTTGTCGGCACTGGACGCCCGGGTGCGCGGCGAGATGCGAGCGGTGCTGGCCGACCACCTCGCATCCCACGCCGGAGTGCGACTGCTGGTCACCCATGATCCGACCGACGCGCGCGCCCTCGGCGACCGGATCCTGGTGCTGGAAGACGGCCGGGTCACTCAGCAGGGCACCCCGGATGCGCTGGAGCCGACCGGATATCTCACCCGGCTGCTCGACGCCGCCGACTGAGCCACGCCCATCTTCCTCGTTGTGAGATGCACTCGGTTCCGTTAGCGTCGGCGCTGCAGGACGAGCCGACAGGAAGCCCCGTCCACGACGGCCTCCTGACCACGCAATCTGTACCCCATGCTTCGGAGGTCAGCCGTGGACATGGCCCGTTCACCCGACGACGATCGTCCCTCGGCACCGAGAGAGCGAACGCGACCGGGGTCAGACCTGTCGCCCGAGGTGCTTGATGAGGTCCGGTCGCGCCTCACCCAGCCCGGGGACGAGGTCGACCCCGACACCTGGGCCGGTTCGATCCCACTGACCTCAGGGATCGCACCACGGGTGCGGATCGGCCGGAGTGGCTGGTTCAACCTGTTGTGGCTCCTGCCCCTGGGGCTGGCCGGGTTGATCGTGGCCATCGCCGTGGCCAAAGGCCTGCGCGACATCTCCGGTGTGCAGCACTTCATCCAGACGTGGCCGGGCACGCGGATCACCCCGACCGAACAGGCCCGTTCGGGCTTTCCGGTTTTCACGAACGTGCAACATTTCTTCAACACGTTCATGATCCTGTTCATCATCCGGTCGGGCTGGCAGATCCTGGCCGACCATCCCCGGCTGTACTGGACCCGACACTCCACGCCGGGTAAGGAATGGTTTCGGTTCCAGAAGGCGGTGCCCGACGATCCGTTGTGGACGGCGAAGCAGGACTCGGTCGGTCTGCCCAAGCACGTCGGTCTGCCCGGGATCCGCCACTCGATCGGGCTGGCCCGCTGGTGGCATCTGGGCATGGACACCCTTTTCGTGGTGAACGGGCTGGTGTTCTACGTGTTGGTCTTCACGACCGGGCATTGGCACCGCATCGTGCCGACGTCGTGGGACGTGTTCCCGAATGCGCTGAGCACCGCGATCCAGTACGCGTCGCTGGATTTCCCCGACGAACACTCCTGGGTCGCCTACAACGGCCTGCAGTTGCTCGCGTACTTTCTGACCGTGTTCGTGGCCGGCCCCTTGGCCCTGGTCACCGGGTTGGGCATGTCGCCGGCATTGTCGACCCGCTTCAAGCGACTGTCGAAGATCCTGTCGATCCAGGTCGCCCGGTCGCTGCACTTTCTGGTCATGTGCTGGTTCGTGGTGTTCATCGTGGCCCACGTGACGATGGTGGGCACCACCGGCGCGTTGCGAAACCTGAACTACATGTTCGCGGCGCGCGACAGCAACGGTTGGCTGGGGTTCTGGGTGTTCGCCGGCTCGATGGTGATCGTCGGCATCGCCTGGTTCGCCGCCTCACCTCTCACGCTGCGCCGCCCCCGTTGGATCCAACGGGCCGGATTCTTCCTGATCGGCCCGGTGCAGCGGCTGTTCGAACACCTCGACTCCACGGCGGGTCAGTACACCGACGCCGATCTGTCACCGTATTTCTGGCACAACGGCCGCTATCCCGACTCCGACGAGTACCGCCGCCTGTGGGACGACGACTTCGCGGACTGGCGTCTGGAAGTAGGCGGGCTGGTCGCCCACCCCATGAGCCTGTCACTGGCCGATCTGCGCGCCCTGCCCTTCCACTCACAGACGACCCAGCACTTCTGCATCCAGGGCTGGTCGGGTGTCGCCCGCTGGGGCGGGGTGTCGATGAGCACGATCCTCGAACTTGTCGAACCGACACCCGAGGCGAAGTGGGTCGTGTTCTATTCGATGGGTGAAGGGGCCGACGAGGGCAGCTACTACGACGCGCACCCGATCGAGCAGATGCCCTATGAGCTCACGATGCTCGCCTACGACATGAACGGGACGCCGCTCACCTACGGGCACGGCGCGCCGCTCCGGCTGCGCAACGAGAACCAGCTCGGGTTCAAGCAGGTCAAGTGGATCAAGGGCATCGAGTTCGTGCACGACTTCGCGGAGATCGGCGGCGGCTACGGCGGCTACAACGAGGACCACGAGTTCTTCGGCTACCGCCAGCCGATCTGACTGGCACACTCGCGCGTCGGCGGGTCAGTCGGTCGGTGGGGTGAGTCCGCCGGCGGTCTCGATGGTGGCGTCGCCGTTCTGTTCGATCTGCGCGCCCAGCACCTGCCACTCGTCGGGTTGGTCACGCACGGTCATGTCCAGGAACGCGACGATCGACGGCATGAACGACGGCGCCCCGAGGATGTCGACGTGGCCATCGTCGGGGAAGCTGATCAGCGCCCGGGGCAACGAGGTGAGGGTCGTGTCGAAGATCTGCCTCGATCCGACGTCGTAGCGCAACACGGAGTCGGTTTCGCCGTGCAGCATGAGCAGCGGGATCTTCGGTGGGTCGTCGTAGGTGTCGGATTTGTCCGGGCCGGGGAAGGTGATGCCGCTGACGGCGACGATGGCTTTCACCCGGTCGTCTCGACAGCAGGAGTTGACGAAGAGCAGTGAGGTGATCGCGCCGAGCGAATGCCCGGCGACCGCCACGGCGTCGGGTGACAGGTGGCCCGACAGCAGGTTGCCCTCACCGGCGGACTCCTCGAGCAGTTGGTCGATGATGAAGCTGACATCCGCCGGCTGGTTCGTGGCCTGTCCGACGTTGTTCCACCCCTGTGGCCCCGAGGTCAACGGGTACGTGGGAAGGGCGACGACGTACCCGGCCGCGGCCACGTTCTTCATCACGCCGACATAGGCGGGGCCGCTGGCGGTGACCCCGTGGGAGAACACGACAAGGGGAAAGCGCCCGTCGGCAACGGGATCGGCGTCGGTCGTGGCGTCATCGGTGGTGTCCGCGGTCGGATACAGGATGACCGTGGGCAGGGTGCGGCCCTGCTGCGCGGCGACGTCGTTCTCGGTGTCGGCGTCGGTGTCACGGGAGGCGTCGACAAGGGTGACGTCGCTCCGGCCGACCCCGTAGGTGCCGCCGGCAGGAGTGAGCGGGATCGTGGTCGTCGTGGTCGACGGCGCAACCATCGACGCCACGGTCGTGGTGGCCTTGTCGGCCTGTGCCGAAGAGGTGCACGCGGCTCCGAGGCACAGTGCCACGGCAACGGCGACGACACGGACGAGGCGAGCGGGTCCAGACATTCCGGGGAGCCTAGGCTCCGGGGCCGTGGGCCCGATTTTCGCCGGGGCCCGGTCCGCGGCACGCGGGCCGCACCCGAGCAGCATCGGAGAAGCCGACCGCTTCTGCTCCGTTTACCGTGGCGTCCATGAGCCGAAGCAACCCAGCCGACCGCCACGACCGCATCCGGGTGACCGGCGCGCGGGTCAACAACCTGCGCGACGTCTCCATCGAGCTGCCCAAACGGCGCCTCACGGTGTTCACGGGGGTGTCCGGATCGGGCAAGAGTTCGCTGGTGTTCGACACGATCGCGGCCGAATCCCGCCGCCTGATCAACGAGACCTACCGCAGCTTCGTGCAGGGATTCATGCCGACCATGCCCCGGCCCGATGTCGACGCGCTCGAAGGACTCACCACCGCCATCGCTATCGATCAGGATCGCCTGGGCGGCGATGTCCGCTCGACGCTGGGCACCGCGACCGACGTGCACGCGCAACTGCGGGTGCTGTTCTCTCGGATCGGCCGGCCGCACATCGGCCCACCCGGCGCGTTTTCGTTCAACACGATGACGCTCAGCGGGGCCGGCGCGGTGAGCTTCACGAAAGGTGGCCGCACAACCCGCGAGAAGCGTTCGTTCGAACGCCTGGGAGGGATGTGTGAAACGTGCGAGGGACGGGGGACCGTGTCGGACATCGACCTGGATGTCATCGTTGACCCCTCGAAGTCGCTGGCCGAAGGGGCGATCCTTGTGCCCGGCTACAGCATGGACGGCTGGTACGGGCGGATCTTCAAGGGAAGCGGCTATTTCGACGTCGACAAACCCGTGGGGAAATTCACCAAGACCGAGCGTCACGACCTGCTGGAACGCGAACCCACCAAG
>DASSYG010000041.1:0-2035 GCA_035703405.1 Acidimicrobiales bacterium
CTCGGCGAGCTCTACGCCGAGGCAGGCCGGTTCGAGCGGTTCATGATCCGCCACTTCTCACCTGCAGCGGGCATGGCCACGTTCGATTCACTCGTGCACCCCGGCGTGTACGCGACGGTCGGACTCCCCACCTGGAAGACCTGGAACGCAGCGCGCAAGACCCCCGAACGCATGGCGATGAAGCGTCAGGTGCTCCGCCCGGTCTGCGACGCGCTCATCGCCGCAGGAGCCTTCCGTGACGATCGCCCCACCAGAGCGTGGCGCCGCGCCCTGGCCGACTGACCCGCTCAGGCCCCCCCGAGCGCGGCGCGGGTGGCGACCACGTCGGCGTGCATCTGGGACACGAGCGCGGCCTCAGAGTCGAAGCGCTTCTCGCCACGTAGCCGTTCGACGAAACGGACCTTCACCCGCTCGTCGTACAGGTCGCCGTCGAAATTCAACAGGAAACACTCCAGCAGCGACGCGTGCGTCTGCTGGTAGAACGTCGGGCGCCGTCCGAGCGACATCGCCGTGGGGTACACGCTGCCGTCGGGTCGTTCGAAGTAGCCCGCATAGATGCCGTCGGCCGGCAGCAGTATCTCACCCGACACCGACACGTTCGCGGTGGGAAAGCCCAGCGTTCGGCCGCGCTCGTCGCCGTGCGACACGACACCCCGTACCTCGTGAGGTCTGCCGAGCCACCGGCTCGCCGTTGCCAGGTCACCCGTCGTCAGACTGCGACGGATCCCGGTGGACGACACCCGTTCATTGTCGGACTGCTCGACCGGCACCCCTTGGTCGTCGACCAGGTCCATTCCGATCACGTTGAAACCGAGGGTGCCACCAAGTTCCTGGAGCAACGCGACGTTGCCGACCCGTTCGGAACCGAAATGAAAGTCCGCACCGACCACCACCAACTTCGCCGCCAAGGCGTCGACCAGGACGTCGTTGACGAAACCCACTGCGGATTCCTTCGCCCGTTCCTCGTCGAAGCGGATCACGACCGTCCGCTCCACGCCGGTCGCCTCCAGCAATTCGAGCTTCTGGTCCAGGTCACACAACAATCGAGGCGCCGACTCGGGCCGGACCACCATCGCCGGATGCCGGTCGAAGGTGACCACCGTGGTGGGCAATCCCCGATCGGCCGCCAACTTGCGGACCTTCGCGATCACCGCCTGATGGCCCAGGTGCACCCCGTCGTAGGCACCGATGGTGACCGCGCACCCCACGTCGGCCACGGGTCGTTCGCCGGGCAGGTTGACGATTTGCATCGCCCGCGACGCTACCGGTTCGGTGCTTGCCGAATGCAGCGCGATCAGCGACTCATGAGGTCGCTGATGTCCCAGAGTTCGGGCGGTGGGGGTCGGGTTGGGCCACCACGACAGCGGGTTTGACCCAGCCTGGCCCGTGGTCTTCGTACACCGCCAACAGCGTCCCGTCGGCCCGTGACACCGCCCAGGGGCCGGTTTCGGTCACCTGAAGGCCGAGATCGTCACGCTCCAGGCGGGCACCATGAGTGATGTGGTCGGCGATCTCATCGTCGACCTGCACCTGATCGAGATCTCGGACGGCCTCGCCGACCCCGAGCAGCTTCTCCGGGGTCAACTCGGCCAAGGGCACGGCCTCGTCGATGTCGAACGATCCCACCGCGGTGCGCCGCAGCGACTCCAGGTGCCCACCGCCACCCAACGCAGTGCCCAGATCGGCCACGAGTGTGCGGATGTACGTGCCCGACGAACACTGCACCGACAGGGCGAACCGCTTGGTCGTGTCACCCGGGGTGGATGCGCCGTCGAACGCGTCGACGGTGATCTCGTGCACGGTCACCGGACGCGGCTCGCGCACCACCTCGATGCCTTCACGTGCGAGCTCGTGGAGGCGTCGACCGTCGACCTTGACCGCGGAGACCATAGGGGGAATCTGCAGGATCGGACCACAGAACCGCTCAGTTGCGACGTGCCGCACCTGATCGAGGGTGACCCCGCTCATGTCGTGGGTCGCGATCACTTCACCCGAGGCGTCCAGCGTGGTGGTCTCCACCCCGAGCACGAAGGTG
>DASSYG010000238.1:0-4149 GCA_035703405.1 Acidimicrobiales bacterium
AACAGCACCTTGGAGATATCGAAGACATTTTGGCCACGACCATTCGGCTGGGCGGTCGACGACTTGGCTCCGGTGATGGTGCCCTTGAGCACGGCGAACAACAGACCGGCACCGACGATGACCGCCGCCCCGAAACCCAGCCATCGTTGACCGACGAGCGGATCGGTGCGCAGATTCTCGAGTCGGTCCACGCCGAGCAGCATGATGACGAACAGGAACAGCACGACGACGGCGCCGGCATACACGATGACCTGCACCGCGGCCAGGAACTCGGCTTCGAGGGTGAGAAACAGGATCGCCATGCCGAACAACGTGGCGACCAGGCTCATCGCGGCATAGATGGTGCTGCGCGTCGCGACAACTCCGATCGCTCCGAGCAGGACGATGAGGGCGCCGACGGCGAACGTGATGTACTCGATCATCGCTCGGTGTCCCGGTCGGTCGAGGCGTCGGCGTCGTCTTCTTCGACGGACCACGGGCGGGGTTCACGCGACGATGCGGCGAAGATCTCCTTGGCCTTTTCGGGGTTGACCTCGGTGTGCATGAAACCCGGCTCGGTGTCGAGCGCGTCCTTGATCTCCTGCGCGGCCTCTGGGGCGCGGACGCCGTAGCCTCGCTCGGCCTGCCAGGCGACGCGACCCTCGTAGTCGGCGTCACCGCCGGGTGCGGTCGCCCGCATCCACTCCGAGGTCATGAGGTCCTCACCTTCGCGCCAGTCTTCCCACGGCAGGTGCTGGGGCCGACCGGTCTCCTCGTCGACGAGCAACTCGTCGCGGGTGTAGATCGCGTCGGACCGGTTCGTGAACGAGAACTCGAAGAGCTTCGACTCGGTGATCGCTTCGGTGGGACACGCCTCGACGCACATGTCGCAGTGGATGCACCGCAGGTAGTTGATCTCGTAGACGAAGCCGAACCGCTCGCCCGGCGAGTTGGGGGCGTCGGGGTCGTTGTCTTTGCCGCGCACATAGATGCATCTCGCCGGGCAGACCCCGGCGCACAGCTCACAGCCGATGCACTTCTCCATGCCGTCCTCGTAACGGTTGAGGACGTGTCGACCATGGATGCGTATGGGCTTGGCGCGCTTCTCCTCTGGGTAGGAGGTCGTGACGCGCTGTCGCTTGCCCTGCTGAGCGAACGAGACGAGGAAACCTTTCAGATAACCCATCAGCGACACTCCTCGGGTTCGTGCACACCGCGACTCGCCGTCATTCGAACACCTCGGCGAGGGCCCGGTCGGACCGGCCGACCTTGATCGCGGCGGCGAGCAACCCGCCGACAGCGACGATCGCCACGAGCACGATCGGCACCACGATGAACGGGTTCCAGTTGCGGTCGTCACCGATGCGCACCGCTGCCAGCAGCAGCAACCAGCCCAGCGACAGCGGAATCAGCAGCTTCCAGCCCAGGTCCATCAGTTGGTCATACCGCAGACGGGGAAGGGTCCCACGGATCCAGACCAGCACGTACAACAGGGCGATCATCTTGCCGAAGAACCAGACGAGTCCCCAGATCCACTCCGGACCGGGCGGATACCAGCCGTTCGGGCCGCCCAGGAAGAGGGTCACCACGATCGCCGCCAGGGTGATCGCGTTCATGAACTCGGCGAGGTAGAAGATCGCGAAGCGGAACGACGAGTACTCGGTGTTGAAGCCGCCGGTGAGTTCCTGTTCGGCTTCGATGATGTCGAAGGGCGGCCGGGCGTGTTCGGCCAGCGAAGCGATGAAGAACACGACGAAGGGCACCAGTCCGGTGACCC
Source organism: Acidimicrobiales bacterium (assembly GCA_035703405.1). Lineage (GTDB taxonomy): Bacteria > Actinomycetota > Acidimicrobiia > Acidimicrobiales > Iamiaceae > JAFDWI01. Next base: position 1,757 of record DASSYG010000238.1, read on the forward strand.
ACAGGTTCCAGCCCCAGGTGTACTGAGCCGACACGATCCCCGACGTGGTGAGCTGTCCGCTGACCAGGAACACCGTGGCGACCGACAGGCCGAGCGCCGCCTCATAGGAGATCATCTGGGCCGATGCCCGTACGCCCGAGAGCAGCGGGTACTTCGAGCCCGAGGCCCAGCCGGCGAGCAACACGCCGTACACGGCGATCGAGCCCATGGCGAGCACGAAGAGCATGCCGATCGGCGGGTCGACCAACTGCAGCCGCGTGTGGTGGCCGAGGATCTTCACGATGCCGTCGGTACCCGGCGCGAAGTTGCCGCTCAACGGGACCACGGCGAAGGTCAGGAACGCGGGAAGCAGAACGAGGTACGGCGCGAGGCGGAACATCACGCGGTCGGCGCGGTTCGGGATGATGTCCTCTTTGATCATCAACTTGACGCCGTCCGCGAGGGTCTGCAGCAACCCGAACGGCCCGGCACGGTTCGGCCCGATCCGGTTCTGCATGTCGCCGATGATCTTGCGTTCGAACCAGATCATCAGCATCACGGCGACCAGCAGGAGCGCGAAGGTGATGAACGTCTTGACGATCACGAACAAGAGCACCACGAATCCGACGTGGCCGTCGGCGTAGAGCGGGTCGGCGCCGAAGATCATGCCACCGTCTCCACACGCACGTCGGTGACCGTCTGGGCGGGTTCGATCAGCCCCAACCCGGCACCGAAAGCGGCGTCACGGGTGAAGGCGACGAGCCCCCGGGGCACGCCCGCGTCGGCGAGGACCGGAAGCGTGATCTGCCCGCGGGCGCCGCTGATGCGGACCGAGGCGCCGTCGGTGATGCCGAGTTGGGCGATGTCGGCCGGGTTCAGTCGGGCCGGAATCTCTGCGGGTGGTGTCGCCAGCGGTGCGAGGTGCGGCGACTGCTGCACGATCGTTCCCTGGTCGTACAACTTTCGGGTCACCACCAACCGGAACGCGTACGCATCGGGCGCAGGGATCTGCAGACCCGGAGCAGGGGGAAGTTCGACCGATGGCGCTTGCCGATCGTCGGTGGGCTGATCGGTGGTGGCCTCGGCGGACGGTGCGTCGCCGTCGCCGGCGACGTCAGCAGTGTCGGCAGTGGACTCGTCGAGTTCCTCCGGCGCCGGTGTCGGCAACGGGAAGACCGTGCCGTCGGGATCGTCGTCGAGAAGCTGTTCGGTCAGTCCGGCATGCGACGGCGCCGTGCGGGCGATCTCGGCCCGGATGTCCTCTAGCGAGTCGAAACCGAGGTCGTTGTCGAGCGCGAAGGCCAGCTCCGCGGCGATCACCCAGTCAGCGTGGGACTTGCCCGGCGGAGCGATGGCCTGGCCCACCCGGGTGACGCGACCTTCCAGGTTGGTGGTCGTGCCGTCGGAGGCGGCGAAGCCCGAGGCGGGAAGCACCACGTGTGCGTACTTGTTCGATTCGGTGGCGAACAGGTCGACCGAGATCACGTTCGGCGTACGCTGCAACGCCCGCTCGGCGAGGTCGTGATCGGCGAAGTCCACGACCGGGTCCGCGCCCAACAGGATCAGCGTGTCGACCGTGCCGTCCGCAGCGGCGGCGAGGATGCCGGCGGCGTCGCGGCCGACCGAGCCGGGAAGCTCGTTCGCGGCGATCCCCCAGCCGGATGCGACCGCGGCACGACCGGCGTCGAGGCCGACCCGACCGGGAAGCAGGCCCGGCGCGAGTCCCATGTCGATGGCGCCGTAGACGTTCGCACGGCGCAGCGTCGTCAGGAACGTCGCATCTTGGCGGCGGGCAAGGATCGTGTGTGCCGCCGCGGTTGCCACGTCCGCTGATTCGGCGAGTGACGGGCGTCCCAGCACGACCCGGAGCGGGCCCGCGGCGTCGTCTCCGAGCAGCCCGGCGGCGCGGGCGAACACGTCGGCATCGATCCCGTCGGGCGCAGGCCCCCCGGCGAGGAGGGCGTCGATGACCGCGGGGCCGGCGCCGGGCCGCGCCCGGACCGACGCCGCAGCGAAGGAGGTGATCCCGGTGTCGGTGGCCGACACCTCGATGACCTTGGCGCCGTCCCAGACCGCGGCGTGACGCAGGCGCAGGTACAGCACCCCGAGTTCTTCCTTGACGTCGTTGGCGAACACCAGGATGGTGCCGCCCGGCGCACAGGTCTCGGCGATCGTCGCCCGGGGAAGACCGAGCACCAGTCGCGGGTCGAGGCCGTCGCCGAGCTGGGCGTCGACGGAGTCGGTGCCGATGACGCCCTTGGCCAGCTTGGCCCAGGCGTAGGCCGACTCGTTGGTGAGACGGGAGCCGCCGATGACCGCGGTGCCCGAGGGGCCGCTGCGGTCGAGGCCGGTCTTGATGGCCCGGGCGGCGGCGGCGAGGGCATCGGACCAGCGGGTCTCGGCCAGCTCGCCGG
>DASSYG010000135.1:0-10454 GCA_035703405.1 Acidimicrobiales bacterium
CGAATGGGAAGAGTGGGGGAACCCGCTCGACGAATCGGCAGCCGCAGCGGTGATCGCGTCGTACAGCCCGTACGAGAACGTCCGTGCGGTGCCCTACCCGGCGGTGCTCGCCACCACGGGGGTGAACGACCCGCGTGTGAGCGTCCACGAACCCGTCAAGTGGGTGCAACAGCTCCGCGCCGTGACGACCGGCGATGCGGCGATCCTGTTGAAGATCGAGACCGGCGGCCACGGCGGGCCGACCGGGCGCTACGACGCCTGGCGCGACGAGGCCTTCGTGCTCGCCTTCGCGCTCACCCACGCCTCGGGTGCCGAGCGGTCCGACGACGGCGCGCTCCCCGCGAATCGGTGACCGCGGATCAGAAACCGTTGGACGAGTTGTAGTCCTGGATCGCCTTGGTCACATCGGCTTCGGCCTTGGCCAACGCCTGGGCCGGATCGGCGTCCTTGAGGAAGACCGACTCCATCATCTTCTGAAGGATGTCGATGTACTGGTCGTTGGGGCCGACCATCGGGCCGGGATTCTCGGGCGGCACCGCGGCGAGCTGCGCCGCGGCCGTCCGCAACGACAGCCCGGCGATCTGACCCTCGAAGAACTTCTTCACCTCGGGCTGCTCGGTCACCTGATCGTTCGAGGGGAGATACGAACCCTCGGTGAGCCACTGCACCTGCTGGGGAATCTGGTTCACGTAGCGGATGAAGTCCATCGCCGCGGCCTGCTGAGGATCGTTGCCGGCGTTGGAGACGTAGTACGCCCCGCCCGAGACCGGTACCTGACCGGCCTTCTCCACCCCGGGCATCGGGCCGAAGCCCGGGGCGACGGTCACGCTCTGGGAGAGCTGGCCGAGGTCGCCGCCTTCGAGTTCTTCCGCGGTGAGCTTGCCGCCCAGGAAGGCCTCTATCGTGGTTGCGGCCGTGGAGGTCTCGAACAGCATCGTCGACTTGCCTTGGGCGAGGTTCAGGTACTGGTCGATCTGGCCCGGCGTGTTCGACACCTTGGCGACCAGCCCGTCGTCGTACATCGACTTGAGCTGGTTCATCACCTTCACGGTATCCGGTGTGTCGAAGATCGCCTTGGTGGCGTGCCCCGAGTGACCATTGTCGTTGTCGACCATGTGCTGGCCGATCCCACCGAGCAACGTCTCGAGATACCAGGGGTTCACGGTCATCGACATGGGCCACTCGAGCCCGCTGATGCCGGCTGCCTTCAACTTCTCGGCATCGGCGCGGACCTCATCCAGGGTCGCCGGTGCCTCGAGCGGCAGACCGGCCTCCTGGAACTGCTTCTTGTTGTAATAGAACTGCGGGGTCGAAACGTTCACCGCGCCGGGCACATAGGCACCGTCGAGCGTGTAGAAGGCCTTGACGACGGGCACGATGTGATCGAGGGGCACCACCCCTTCGTCCGCGCAGGCGCCGCCCGGGATGATCGTGCCCGAGTCGACAAGGACCTGGGCCATCGACGATTCGGCGTACACGATGTTCGGGATGCGGTTCGGTATCGCCGCGGTGTACTTGGTCAGCACCTGGGTGTAGGCCGCACCCTGGTCGGACGCGGTCACCTCGACGCGGTCCTGTGAGGCGTTGTAGGCCTTGACCATCGAGGTCATGGCGGACTTCGACTTGCCCGAGAGCCCGCCGTACCACAGCGAGATCTTCACCTTGGCGCCCGATTTGGGCAGCGCCGACAGCGGGCAGGTCGCCTGTGACGCGTCGCCCCCTCCGGTGGCACCGTCGCCGCCGTTCCCGCTCGAGCCGCAGGCGGCTGCGGTGACGGCCAGACCGAGCGCACACAGCGCCGCAGAGAATCGTTTCGTTCGGGTTCGCATCGAAATCTCCATCATGGTTTCGGCGACGTCGTTCCGCAGGCTAGCCCGTACCATCAGGGCCGCCTCGCACGTCACACGATCGTCAGAATCCGTTCTCGTCGTTGTAACTCTGCAGCGCCGCGGTCACGTCGGCCTCGGCCTTCGCCACCGCCTTGCCCGGGTCCTCCCCGTTGAACAGCACCGACTCCATCATCGACTGGAGGATCTTGTCGTACTGGTCGAAGGGGCCGACGAGCGGCCCCGGTCGGTTCGCAGGCACGGCCGCGATCTGATCGGCGGCGACCTTCAGGGCCATCCCCGAAACACTTTCGCTGAAGAACTTCTTCACCTCCGGTTGCGCTTCGACATCTCGGTTGCCCGAAAGGTACGAGCCGTCGATCAACCACTTGGTCTGCTGGGGCATCTCGTTCAGGTACCGGATGAAGTCCATCGCCGCGGCCTGTTGTGCATCGGTGCCGCCGTTGGTGACCCAGTAGGCGCCGCCCGTCACCGGAACCTGCCCGGGCTTTCTCAAACCCGGCATCGGACCGAACCCCGGGACGACCGTGGTTGCCTGCGACAGTCCGGTGAGTCCGCCTTCCTCGATGTCCTTTGCGGTCAGGCCGCCACCGAGGAACGCCTCGATCGTGGTCGCCGCCGCCGACCCTTCCATGACCATCGCCGACTTGCCCTGGGCGACGTTCAGGTACTGGTCGATCTGGCCTGGCGTGTTCGAGATCTTGGCGATCAGACCATCGGCGTACATGGCCTGCAACTGGGTCAGGATCTCGATTGCCTCAGGGGTGTCGAAGGTCGCTTCGGTGGCGTGACCGGCATGACCGTTGTCCTCGTTCACCATGTTCTCGCCGATACCGGTCATGAACGCACCGAAGAACGACGGCGCCGGCACCATCGACATCGGCCATTTCATGTCGGGGACCTCGGCCGCTTCGATCTGTTCGGCATCGCTTCGCAGCTCGGCGAAGGTTCCGGGGGCACGATCGGGAAGCTTCGCCTGCTCATAGGAGAGCCGGTTGTAGTACATCATCGTCGCGGTCATGTTGACCGAGCCGGGAATGTAGGTCCCGTCGATCGTGTAGAAGCTCTTGACGACGGGCAGCATCTTGTCCACGGGGACCGCTCCCTCGGCGGCGCATGCGCCACCGGGAATGATCGTGCCCGAATCGACGAGGAACTGGGCGTGGGTGGAATCCGAGAACATCACGTTCGGGATGGTGTCCCGCTGGATCGCGCTCGTGTACTTGTTGAGCATCGAGACGTAGTCCTGCCCCTGGTCCGATGCGGTCACCTCGACGCGGTCCTGGGAGGCGTTGTACGACTTGGCGATGTCCTCCATGATCGTCTTGTTCTCGCCTTGCTGGTTGCCGTACCACAGCGAGATCTTCACCTTCGGGCCGGATTTGGGCAGCGCCGAGAGCGGACAGTCGATCTTCGCCAGGTCCCGGGGGCCGCCGTCGGACTCCGCAGTGTCCGACGTTCCCCCGCCACACGCGGCGAGCGTCGCGGCAAACACGATGGCCAACGTCGCGCTCACGCTTCGACGGTGCAGGACTCTCATCGGAACCTCCTCGTGGAATCGACCGGCCCGATCGGACGGGTCGTCATGGGCGGCTCGCGGGTCATCCTTTCACAGCACCGGCGGTGAGTCCACGCACGAGCTGGCGTTGGAACACCAACAGCACCAACAGCACCGGCAGCGCGACGATCAATGCCCCGGCGACGCCGACGTTGTAGGTCGCCGGTTCGGCCGTGGGCAGGTTCGACAAGGCCACTTGGGCGGTCTGCCAATCGTCCAACGTCTGCACGCTCTGGGGCCACAGGTACTGGTTCCAGGCCGTCAAGAACGACAGCACGGTGAACGCGGCGATCACCGGGCGGGCGAGGGGCACGGCCACGTGCCACATGAACCGCAGGTGGCCGTAGCCGTCCAGTCGGGCCGCGTCCCGCAGATCGTCGGGTACGCCGATGAATCCCTGACGGATCAGGAACGTGCCCAACGCAGTGGCGAGGAAGGGCACCGTGAGCCCTTCCATCGAGTTCAGCCAGCCCAAGTCGGTGACGGTGCGCACGTTCGGGATCAGCGTGACTTCGATGGGCAGCATGAGCGTCGCCATGAACAACCCGAACAGGGTCTTCTTCAGCGGGAACTCCAAGAACGCGAACGCGTATGCGGCCAGCACCGAGGTGACCAATTGGACGACGGTGATCACGATCGTCATGATCGCCGACAACGTGAGCGCCCGGGTGAGCCCCTGTGAGGTCGCGGCCCGCCAGAACACATCCCATTGGATCGCGACCGGGTAGAGCGGGCTGCGCGCATCGGAGTACGCGACAGGTGTCGACAGCGCACGCACGACCGTGATGTAGACGGGAAACAGCACGACCACCGCGAGCACGGTCAGCACCGAATACCAGCCCGTGAGGCGCAGGCCCCGGAGGCGTGACGACCCCGCCGCCGTGGTCGCCGGAGCGTCCCCCAGCGTCGGACCCGCAGGCATCACTTCGTCGGTCATCGCGTCGACCGCCCCGCGAACTCGTCGGTCGCACCGATTGTCACTGCGTCACTTGTCATAGTTGACCCGCCTCGACAGCAGCCCGAATTGCGCCGCGGTAATGATCACGGTGACCACGAACAACCCGATCGACATGGCCGCGCCCGTCGACATCAGCCGTGGTGACTGGTTCTGGGTGATCTTGTACACGAGTGTCTCGGTAGCGCCTGCCGGACCACCCTGAGTGAGGATGTCGACCTGGGCGTAGGACTGCAGGGCGAACACGACCAGCACGACGACGAGAAACAGCAGCACCGGCGACAGCAAGGGCAGGGTCACCTTGAAGAACCGCCGGACCGGTCCGTAGCCATCGAGGGTCGCGGCTTCGAGGAGTTCTTCGGGGATGGCCTGCAACCCGGCGAGCACGATCAGGAAAGACAGCCCGATGTTCTGCCAGATCGACGACCACGACACACCGAACAGGGCCCAGTCCGGGTTGTTGAGGATGTCGATCTTCAGCACCCCGGTCGATGGATTGATCAGGGTCAGAAAGATCACCGAGGTGACCGCCACCGACGTCGCGACCGTCGAGGAGAAGATCGTCTGGTAGATCTTGATCCCGCGCAGTCGCCGGTGGGCGGCGACCGCGAGCAGGATCCCCAGGATCAGCCCCGCGGGCACCGTGTAGACGACATACAACAAGGTGTGGCCGAGACCGCTCATGAAATCCGAGCCGGTGAGTACGTCACCGATGTTGCCGAAGCCGACGTAGCGCGACTTCGTACCGAACGAGTTCGACTGGTGGGTCGCCTCGACGAACAGCCGGTACAGCGGGTAGTACATGAACACGGCAAAGATCACCGCACTCGGGGCCAGACACGCGTACGCGGCGAACACTTCGCCGGCGTGGTAGCGGCGGCGACGGCGCTTCTGCTTCGGCTTCGGCGTGGCGACGATCGCGTCGTCTGCCGCAGCGACTCCGACGGCCTCGCTCATCGGAGGCGCTCAGTCGTCTCTGGGTCGAACAGGTGGATCCCCCACGGCGCCGGCACGAGCGCGACCGTCGCGCCGACGTCGGGCAGGTCCTGGTCGGCACGCTGGCGAACGGCGACCGACGCACCGGCGACATCGACCGAGATGACCGCCTCGTGCCCGAGCCATTCGACGTTGTGCACCACACCGGTGATCACGTCGCTGTGCGGCTCGTCGTCTTTCTTGATGTGTAGGTGTTCGGGGCGTACCCCGACGATCACGTCGCTATCCGAGCGTGCCAGGGCAGCGTTGGTGTCGTCCAGAGACAGCCGTCCTGCCTCCTCGGCATCGGCCGCGACGTGAGGATCGGACCCGGACGGACTCGCCGCTTCGAGGGCAGCATTGCCGCCGCGCCGGATGATCACTTCACGTCCGTCATCTGAAACACGCGCGGCGAAGGTGTTCATCGGCGGCGTCCCGATGAACCCGGCGACGAAGAGATTCGCCGGGGAGTCATAGACCTCTTCGGCCGTTCCGACCTGCTGGAGCCGTCCGTCGTTGAGCACCGCTATGCGGGTCGCCATCGTCATGGCCTCGACCTGGTCGTGGGTGACATACACGATCGTGGTCCCGACCCGCCGGTGCAGGTCGACGAGCTCGGCCCGGGTCTGGGTCCGCAGCTTCGCGTCGAGGTTCGACAGCGGCTCGTCCATCAAGAACACCTGAGGGCGCGCCACGATGGCGCGGGCGAGCGCGACCCGTTGACGTTGCCCACCGGAAAGCGCGCCAGGTTTGCGTTTCAGGTACGGCTCGAGTCCGAGCATCCTTGCGGCCTCATCGATCCTCGTCTCGCGTTCGGCCTTGGTGAGCTTGCGCGGTTCGTTCTCGCCGTCGACGTGGTACTCACGCACGGTGAGCGGAGACGCGATGTTCTTGGCCACGTTCTGGTGGGGATAGAGCGCGTAGGACTGGAACACCATCGCCACGTCACGTTTGCGCGGGTCGATGTCGTTGACCACGCGGTCCCCGATGGTCAGTGTGCCTTCGGAGATGTCCTCGAGACCGGCGATCATGCGCAGGGCGGTCGTCTTGCCACAACCCGACGGGCCGAGCAGCACCAGGAATTCACCGTCGGTGATGTCCAGGTCGAGATCGGCAACGGCGGTCACATCCCCATACCGCTTGGTGACCGCATCGAAGGTGACTCCGGCCATCTAGGTTGCCTCCACACTCACGTCGTCGATGCCCGATCGTGCATCGCCCGAGAGCGTACCGGACCCATGGTGTCGATTCACGACTGCCACCGAGACGACCGAAGGTCGAGGCAGGGTCGACCGGGCGTGCTCACGACAACCGCTCAACCGGTGTAGCGAGGGTCGACCGCGACCGCGTCGGCAACCGGCGCCGGGTGGGGCGGAACGGTCCTGGTGGCGTGGGCCGCGTCGACCGGCGGCACCGGCGCCCCGGTCGTGGCAGGTCCCGTGGTCGTGGGGGCGGCCGGGGTCGGGTCCGGTGTCGTCGGACCGGCGGTTGTCGAGGACGTCGGTTCGGGCGGCGCCGTCGACGGCGTCACGGTCGACGGCGTCACGGTCGACGGCGTCGGAGTCGTCGAGGTGGTCGGGTCCGAGGTGGTGCTCGTCGTCGTCGCGGGCACCTCGGTCGTGGTCGTGGTCGTCGACGTCTCGTCGCCGGGGATCACGAGCGGGCAGCCTTCGATGTCGTCGTAGTCGCCGTCGAGCGCGCCACCGTCGGCGTCGGGGAGCGGGGGCAGACCCAGCAGCGACGCGATGGTCGGCGCGACGTTGACGTGACACACCTGTACGGGCTCGGCACGCGGGGTCACGCCCGCGCCGGCCATGAAGAATGCGGCATCGAGTTCGCTCGTGGATCCGTGGTCACCCATCGGGTGATCGACCGGCAGAATCCCCGAACTCCACCCGGACGCGCCTTCCAGGATCAGGTCACCGAACTCGGGGTTCATGTGCATCGCCGCCTGGTCGTCACGGTCGAAGACCCGTGCGACGCCTTCGGTCTGAAGACTGATCCGGGTGATGTCGGCCAACGCGGCTGCGTCACCGGCGAGGTCACCGACCAGATAGATGCTGGTGTCCCGCCCGGCCGCGGGAACCACGAGGACGTCTGCGTCCGGGTCGACGGGCTGGCCGTCGAGCAGCAGCGCTTGGGTGTCGTACCCGGCCGCACCGAGCGCCGTGTACAGCGGCAGGGTGTAACGCTGGGTGTAGGTGCTCATCCCGTGGTCGCCCGTGACGATCACGGTCGTGTCGTCCGCGATGCCGAGGTCGTCGAGCGTGTCGAGCAGGCGTCCGACCTGCGCGTCGAGTTCCGCGAGCGCCGTGGCGATCTGGGGGCTTTCCGCACCTTGGTCGTGCCCGACGTGGTCGAGTTGCGGGCAGTACACGCCGAGCAGCGTGGGCATCTGGGACATTGTGACGGTGGTGCCGTTGGAGTCGACGGGCTCGGTGCGCAACATGGCGATGGCGTCGTCGAACATGTTCGAGCACTCACCACCGGGTTGGGTGTACAGGCCGTCTGCGTCGCCATACGCGGTGCCGTTGCCCCGGAAGGCGAAATACTGAGCCGCGCCGACCGTGCCGCCGGCGTCACGTACGGCCTCGGCGATCGTCGGCACACGCGACGGCGGACTCGACGTATGGAACGTGTTGGTCGCACGGTCGTAGTAGTAGGTGAGCGTGCCGTTGGTGACGGGCCAGGTGCCGGTGGCGAGAGCGGTGAACGACGGTGTGGTGATCGGCAGCATGACCCCCTGGGTCGTGCCCTGCACCCCCTCGGCGGCGATTCGGTCGAGGTTGGGAGTGGGCACCCGACCGAGGTACGAGGGATCGAATCCGTCGAAACCGATGAGCACGACGTGCTTTGCCGCGTCGGGCGTGACCGTCGTCGCGGTGTCGGCGGAGGACACCAGCATCGCCGCCACCATGGCCACGCTGAGTGCGCACGAAACTACGGATCGTATTTTGTTCGTCCCCATGGAGACGGCAGGCTACTGCGCGCACCCAGCGTCGGAGCCAGCCGGCCGACGAGCCGGGCAGGCACCGTTCAGGGACCGATCGAGTGGTAGCCGCCGCGGAAGAAGACCAGCGGACGGGTCGACCGGTTGACCTCGAGATGCAGCACGTCGCCCAACACGATCACGTGGTCGCCGGCATCGGTGACCGACACGATCGAACAGTCGATCCAGGCGAGCGCATCGCTCACCATCGGCGACGAACTCTCGGCGGAGCGTCGCCAACCCAGACCGCTGAACTTGTCGGCCCCGCTGGATGCGAACACCCGCGACACCGCTTCTTGGTCGTGGGCGAGCACGCTCGCGCAGAAACTGCCCGCGGCCTGCACGTTGGGGAAACTCGTCGATGCCTTCGCCGCGCAGAACCCGACCATCGGCGGCTCCAGCGAGACCGAAAAGAAGGTGCCGACTGCCAAGCCCACCGGCTCGCCGTCGAGCATCGAGGCGATGATGGTCACCCCGGTCGGTTGGTGCCCGAGCACCCGTCGGAACTCCGCAGCATCGAACCCGGAGCTCGCTGGTTCAAACGGGTCGGACAACGCGGCGTCACTCCACGACTCGGGATCAGGGACGGAGCACAAAACTAGTTCGTCGTCACCTCGGCGGCGTGCACACGGCCCTCTCCCTTCAACTCCAACGAGAGGTCCTCGACCGCGAGGAGCACTTCGAGCCCGGGAGTGCTCCGGGCACGGTCGCGGGCGTCGTCCAACAGTCCTGCGAGTCTGGCATCGTCGTGCGCCGGGTCATGGTGGAACAGGGCCAGACGACGCGCTCCGCTGGCCACGGCGACCGCGACCGCGTACTCCACGGTGCAGTGCCCCCAGGTCGCCTTGTGCCGGAACGCCGCGGCATCGTACTGGGCGTCGTGGATCAACAGGTCCACGTCACGACACAACTCGAGGACATCGGGCGTCACCGAATGATCGTCGATGCCGGGCTGTTGATGATCGGAGATGTACGCGACCGAGACGCCGTCGACATCGACCCGGTAGCCGAACGTCCGGCCGGTGTGCGGCACCACTCGCACCGTGACCCGGGCATCTCCGATGTCGAATGCGCCCGGTTCGACGTCGTGGAAGCGGATCGCTCCGGCGAGATCGGCGACCGTCACGGGAAAGAACGGCCGGCGCATGAACTGGTCGAACGCCTCGGCGAGTCTGAGCCCCTCGGTGACCGGCCCGTACACGTCGAGCGACGAACCCGACCGCAGGATCGGCTCGAAGAACGGCAGACCCTGGATGTGATCCCAATGCAGGTGGCTCACCAGCGCGTGGCCACGGAACGGAAGATCGGCCGGCCAGGAACGTCCCAAGTTCCTCAGGCCGGTTCCCAAGTCGAACACGATCGGGTCGACCCCATCACGTTGCAGCGACACACACGCCGTGTTACCGCCCGAGCGTTCATTCGCCCGGCATGGTGAAGGAGTCGATCCACGCACCCCATGGAAACTGACCGTGAGCACTGCGACCCCCAACGCTCTAGCGAGTTGCCGCACGAGTGGAACCCGTTGCAGCCGATGGGTGACCTTACCGCGCCCAAACCGTGCGATGCCCCCATCGTGACACGGGTCACGGCTCGCCGTGGTGGTCGCGTCTTCGCCGCTCCGTCGGGTCGCGCCGACCGAACCGACCGGTCAGTTGGCCCGAGGTTTCAGACGGCTCGAAGGTTCAGATTGGCTGACGGTAACGACCGAACTCGTCGGCCAAGGCGTCGATGATCTCACCTTCGGTGGCCATGACCGCCACCGCATCGATGAGTGTCGGCATGACATCGGCTTCGGGATCTGCAGCGACACGGCGCAACTCGTCCAGGGCTCGGACTACCGCATCCGAGTCGCGATCGGCTTTGGTGGCACCGAGCCGTTTGACCTGATGGCGCTCCTGTTCGACGGTGATCCGCAACAGTTCGGGGTCGTCGTCGTCGTTGCCGTCGGTGAAGGCGTTCACGCCCACGATGATCTGCTCACCACGTTGGATCGCCTGCTCGGTGGCATAGGCCGAGTCGGCGATCTCGTCGACGAACCAGCCCTCGTCGACCCCCGCGAGGACGCCGTCGAGCATCGAGCCGTTGCCGATCTCGTCGAGGTGGTCGAACATCTCGGTGGCGGCCGCCTCC
>DASSYG010000168.1:0-6231 GCA_035703405.1 Acidimicrobiales bacterium
CCCCACCTCGGCCAAAGCGGCGGAACTCAGTACGCACAGGTGGCCGGAGAAATGAGTGAGCCACACGGGCCGGCCGTCGGCCGCCGCGTCGAGTTGAGCGCGGGACGGGTTGGTTCCGACGTCCAGGCCGAGGCCGTAGCCGGCCCCGATCACCCACGCATCGGGGGCGAGGCTTCTGGCGTAGGCCGCGACCGCGTCGAGAAGTGGCTCCATGCCCGTGACCTCGGAAAGATCCAGCATCGAGAGGCCGAGTCCGAACGACGTGGTGTGGACGTGGCTGTCGTACAGGCCGGGCAGCACGGTCGCCCCCTCGATATCGACCCGATGGTGGGCATCGAGCTCGGCGATGGCGTCACCCACGCCGACGATGCGCCCCTGCAAGACACCGATGCATGAATCATGCCGGTCGAGTCCGGAACCCGGATCGAGCAGGTGGGCATTGGTGATGAGCAGATCCAGCTTCACCCGCAAGCCCCGTCGGTCTGGTCCGAAACGCAATGCACCCGCCTCATCGTGCCAGATCATCGCCGGGCGCGGTCACGCGCCGTTCCCGATTGCGGCCGCCCGCGCAGCCGGTACTGATTCGGGAGAACGACGCATCGGCCAGGCGGAATTCCGTGGTGACGGCACCGCGGGGCTCGACCCGCTCGATTGCGCGGCGGCCACGAAGTCGCCAGCAGGTTCCGTCCTTGCTGCACGCCTTCTGGCCGCCAGTACGCCCAGGATCAACGTAGACATCTCTCCTGGTCGTGGGAACCGGGTTCGGGTCGGCTGGGGACCGGTTCCTCAGTACAAGATGTCGAGTGAGTAGCGCAGCGACGCGTCGAGTCGGGTCCGTCCGATGCCGTCGAGATGCCCCACAGGTCGATCGTCCAGGTTCTCGAGTGGAATCGTGATCACGTTGTCACATGAGATGACGCACGGTTCGGGTAGCCCTTCGGCGACACCGATTTCGACTTCTGAGCGAATACCACGCATGGTCCGGGTGATGGGTGCACAGGTGACGGAGGTGAGCACTTCGATCGCCGCGTCACGGGTGAGCACACAGACTGGTCGTCGGCCCGCAGGAGGCCCGAGGTCGGCCCAGTAGATCTCGTTGCGCGCTACCACTCCGGTGCGGTCTGGGCGGCAAGGCGACGCGCCGATTCAACGATGGCCGGATCGGCCGGGTGGCGTCGGTATGCAGCACGGAGCGCCCGGTCTGCCGCGGCGAGTTCGGACGCATCGAGAACCGCCAATGCCCCCCGTCGCAACAATTCGGATCGATTCGTGCCGAGTTCGGTCGCGGCATCGTCGAGACGTCGGACCAGATCGTCATCGAGTTGGACGAGAACCTCTCGACGAGCCATGACCATATGGTATCCCATCGGCCCAGCGGTCGGTCGCGGACTGGTAGTGGTGAGGCGGCGATCCCGTCGGGTCTTTGCCGTCCAGTCAGCCTTCGGCGATCTTCCACAGGTGGGGCCAGGCGGCTGCGAAACCGGCGTGCAGTGGGAGACGGTCGATCTCGTCACCGGTGCACCACCGGACTTCGGTGGTCTCGAAGTTAGCGGCCACTCCGAAGCGACGCGGCACCCTGATCACCGAGGTCACGTACTGCCAGTCGCCGGCCGGCGCGAACACGTACTCGCCAAGTAGCTCGAACGGCTCCGGTGGCGCACCCACCTCCTCGGTGGTTTCACGTAGCGCCGCCTCGAACGGGGATTCGCCTTCGTCGATGGCGCCCCCCGGGCACGACCAGGTGCCGCCCTCGTGCGCCCGTGCCGATCGGAGCTGCATCAGCGCTTCGGTACCCTGCTCGCTCCGCAGCACGAACAGCGCTCCGGCCGCGCCGTAGCGTCCCCAGCGCATGTGGCCGTCGGAGCAATGGAGGAACCCGTCCCCCGATCGCCCCCGCCGTCCGAACAGGCCCCGCCGCGGTCCGGGTTGTTCGGGATCTCCAGGTCGGTCGGCCACAGGGGCGATTCCAGCACACCCCGTCGACCGGTTCCCGTCATCCCATTGATATCACGGCTCGATCAGGCGCGAAATCGCCGCGGATTACACAGGAATCACACCACCTTTCTCGTCGCTCATGGTCGACAGAAGCGCCGAGGGTCGAGTGGCGAACCGAGCCCGTTGGAATGAGGCCGTGCCCCACCACGCGGCAAGCGAGCTGTACGACCTGGCCGGCTTTCGAGCCGGGCGCGACGACATCCGTCCCTTCGAGCTGACCGAACTCGGACCCGTCGTCGGCGTCGTCCGTGACGGCCGGACCATCTCCCAGGACATCTTCGAGGCCGACTACGTCCGCTGGGACGAGCCCGGCGGCACCTACGCGGCACCGGACGCGACCTTCTCGCACACGGCGACCTTCGAGCGGGCCCATGCCCTCAGTGACGTGATCAGCGCCGTGCTCGACGTCGGGCTGGATATCGAGTTGTTCCACGAACAGTCCTTGACGAACGTGCCGTGGCCGTGGACGATCCGCGGCGACGACGGCTTCTACCGTCTGCCCGAGGGCTGGCCGAAGTACCCGCTCACCTACTCGCTGCGAGCCCGCCGCTCACGCGACGTGGGTGCTCTGACCTAGCCCGTGCCGGCCGCGGCGGCGGTCCCTCGAAGACCGGCTGGCCCGTTCAGCCGATGTGGGTGAGCCGAGGCCAGAGTTCGCGCCAGGTTCCTCTGGGGTCGGTGCACCGGTAGATGGTGGCGTCGCCATCGGTCTCTCTGTCGACCAGGCCGTCGGGCAGAGTGATCCGACCGACCGGCTCGACGTGTCGCCAGGCGCTCCGCAGCCGATCGGCGCCGCCCAGGGAGACAGCCAGGACAGACTCAGGTGTGCCGGCACGCGGCATGCCCCAGGTGGCCCAGGAGTTGTGGGCACTGGTCACCGGAAAGGTGAGCCCGGCTTCTGGACCGAACATCTCGAGCGCGCCGGCCTCGCCGTAGTTGCCGGTCAGCACGACCGTGCCGGCCGGCATGCCACGGCCCGCAGCGGCGACCTGCTCGGCGAAACCGCGCCAGCCATAGGTTTCCATCGGCTCCTGGTTGATCGGTCGGATTGCCGTCGCGAACGAGGGTCCCAGGATCGGGAGTCCGATGATGAGACTCGAGACAACCGACAGTCCCAGGAGCCTGCTCCAGCCGCTACGCCACAGCGGCCGGGCATCGTCCAGGAGGGCTTCGATCGCCACGGCGCCGGCCACGAGTAGCCCGATCAACGCCGGTGCCGGGTAGTAGGGCTTGCCGCCGCCCGCCACGGTGAGCACGAGCGCGACGACGAGCACGACGATCAACCAGGCGTGACGACGGTGCTCCGGTCGCAACAGCCAGCGGAGGCCGGCCGCCCAGACCGGGATCAGGAGCGGTCCGACCAACAGCACGAACAGCGGCGCCTGCGCGAGTGATCCCACGAAGCCGCCCTGGTCATCGGAAATGGACGAAGCCATC
Source organism: Acidimicrobiales bacterium (assembly GCA_035703405.1). Lineage (GTDB taxonomy): Bacteria > Actinomycetota > Acidimicrobiia > Acidimicrobiales > Iamiaceae > JAFDWI01. Next base: position 3,433 of record DASSYG010000168.1, read on the forward strand.
TTCAGTGCCGGCCAGTCGTTCGTCGCGTTCCAGGCCAGGTTCGGGAGCCAGAGGAGGCCGGCCACGATCCCCATCACCCAGGGCCCCGGTCTTTGCAGCTCGGCGCGCCGGGTGACTGCGAGACCCACGATGACGCCGATCAGCAGCATCGCCAACGAGTGTTTGTTCTCGAGACCCACCCCCGCCACGATGCCTGCCACCACCCAGGCACCGAGGTCGCCACGCCGCAGGGCGCGCGCCACCGCGACGAACGTCGCGGCCCAGAAGAGCTGGTCGATGCCGGTGGTTCCCAGCAGCAGCGAGGCGCCGACGAAGATCGGGCAGGCGGCGAGCACCAGCGCAGCCAGAAACTGGGCGCGCCGGGCGCCACCCAGCTCGCGGGCCAGGGCCGCCCCCAGCACGATGCACCCGAGCTGCGCGGCGATGGCGACCATCCGCAAGGGCCACACCCCACCCGGCAACGCGCCGGCGAGACGGGCGAGGACCGGGGTGAGTGGCGGCTGATCGACGTAGCCCCATGCCAAGTGGCGTCCGGCGGCCAGATAGTAGAACTCGTCGCGATGCCAGCCGTAGCGGCCGGCAACCGCCAGGTGCACCACCCCCATGACCGCGGTCACCGTGCCGACGCGCCCCCACGCGAACGGCGTGATCTGTTCGTCTTCGGGTGGGATTCGGTGATCGACCATGCCGCTAGGAGCGGTCGGTTCGGTTCCAGAACTGATGCGTCAGGCCGCTGGGCGAGGTGACCGACTCGACGGTGAAGCGGTCCTCGATACCGCTGGAGGAACCCCACAGCGCGACTCCCCGTCCGAGAACGATCGGCACGATCACCAAGTGCATGAAGTCGACCAGGTCGGCTTCCAGAAACTGCCGCACCGTCGAAGGGCCGCCACCGAGTCGGACGTCCTGACCATCCGCGGCCACCAGCGCGAGCTCGAGCACCTCCTGGGCTGATCCGTCGACGAAGCGGAAGCTCGTCCCGTTGGCGAAATCGATGTCGGGGTGGGCGTGGTGAGTCATCACGAACACCGGCGTCGCGAACGGCGGTTCGTCACCCCACCAACCCCGCCAGCCGTCGTCGGGCCACTCGCCGGTCTGCGGGCCGAACTTGCGACGCCCCATGATCTCGGCGCCGATGCCTTGACCCCACAGGGTCGCCAACGCCCGATCGAAGGTGACCGGCGCATCCACGGTGTCGATCCCGTGAATGAACCTGCCGTCGAATCCGGCGAAGAGCTGCCCGGCGTCGCCGATCGGCGCGTCGATGCTCACGTGGTCACCGGCGGCGAAGCCATCGAGCGAAACGTTCAGGTTGTGGATTCTGGTCCGGGGCATGGTGACTCCATCAGCAATCGAACGGACAGGTTCTCGAAGTGCAGACGCACGAGCATCGCGAAGTTCATCTCTCGATGCTGAGATTTCACGTGGCCCCACGCCGTGCGTGGCCTCGCCGGTGGGAGGTCGCCGTGCGTTTGATCCAGTCGTGCGAGGGCAGTGTTCTGCAACCACGCGACGAGAGGTCACCGATGAGTTCCGATCCACAGGACCAGGCCGAAGCACTCGACAGCGACAAGCTCGGCGACACCTACCCGCCCGACACGCCGCTCGGTGCGGAGGACTACGGCACCACCCCGGCCGAAGAACGGGTGGACGAACCGCTCGAGGAGCGCGTCGCACGCGACCGGCCCGACACGCTCGACCCCGAACACGAAGAGATCCAACTGGTGGCCGAACCCGATCCCGACACCGAGGCCGAACTCCTGGGTGTCGAAGCCACACCGGATCCGCGCAATATCGAACTCGACGAAGGCGATCCGTCCGAACGGCTCGGCGACGCAGCCGTTCCGGCCGAAGAGCAGGCCGTCAACGAGACGCGTTGAGCGTCACCGACGACATACTCACCCAACCGAGACCGACCAGAAAGGGAAGACCATGCGGAACATGTGGAAAGGCTTCGTGATCGGAAGCGTCATGGGCGCGGCGATCGGCATCGCTCTGGACAAGGCGAATCCCGAATCCGACGACTTGATCAGGAACGTCTGGAAAGGACTGCTGATCGGAAGCGTTGCCGGCTCGACGGTCGGTGTGGTCGTCGACGGTGGCTCGAAAGCGGGCCGGCGACTCGTCGAAGTCGGCACCGAGGTGGACTTCGGGGCCAAAGCCGATGAACTGCGCGCGCAGGCGGAGCGGGTGGCCCAATCAGACGTGGTGCAAACCGCTGCCGATCGGGCCCGAGACGCTGCCCGCAGCGGCGCCGATGTGCTGCACCAGGCCAATGATGCGGTGGGCGACCTGGCCGCATCACTCGACATCCGGAGTTGACCGGACGGCTCACTCGCAGTGAAGCGCAAGTGAATTGTCAGGACTCCAACCTGGTCTCGGCGGCGGCGAGGAGTTGCCGGGCCCATCGAACGCAACTCGCGGCGTTGCCGGCACTGACGTCGGCGCTTTCGTAAGCGGACTGCGTTTTGCGGTCGAGTGCTCGCTTGAGAGTCGTTGCCAGCTTCGCGTCGACCCTGCGGAGGAGATCGACTGCCGAGAGATGATTGCCATCTCCCGACCGCTCACCGAGTGCGTGACACGTGATGGCATCGGCAGCAGCGATCGCTGCGTGAATGGCGCACGTGGCGATGACGTCGGGTGCATCGAGCAGTTCGGCTGCTTCGAGGAACTGCCGAGCGTCGATGAGGCGCTGACGCGCTTGCGCCACAGTGCATGGTCTGGGAGTGCCTTGGGTGCGATTCACCGGGAAGCAATCCGTAGAGCGGCGGAGTCTCCGGCAAGCCTGATGCCGTCGTC
>DASSYG010000224.1:0-2862 GCA_035703405.1 Acidimicrobiales bacterium
AACGTGCACCTCGACGTCGACTTCACCGGGTTGCATCTCGGCAACGGCGTGTGGGGTGTCGACGGCCGTACCGTCGACTTCTCGATCGGTGACGCCCACATCTCGACCGTCGATGCCGGCGCGCACACGATGTCGGTGCAGGTCAACGGCCAGGTCGTGAACACCTTCCCCGTCTCGACCGGACGACCCGGGCCGACGACCGAAACCCGCAGCGGCGTCCACGTGGTCAACGAGAAGTCGCCGATGGTGATCATGGATTCGTCGACGATCGGCATCCCGGTTGACTCGCCCGAGGGCTACAAGATCGAAGCCGAATGGTCGGTACGGATCTCCAACAGCGGTGAGTTCGTGCACTCGGCTCCCTGGTCGGTCGACTCCCAGGGTCACGCCAACGTGTCGCACGGTTGTGTCAACGCGTCGCCGGGCAATGCCAAGTGGTTCTACGACTTGACCCAGACCGGCGACGTCGTCCAAGTGGTCAACACCCCACGGCAGCTCGAGCCCTGGAACGGCTACGGCGACTGGCAGGTCCCCTGGGACCAGTGGGTGAACTGAGCTGAGACCGATCACCGGGGACGAGCGGCGCTGAACCCGCTCGGAGTCTCGCGGCTGTTCAGTCTCGACGGAACCAGGACATGATCCGAGCCCAGAGTCCCTTGCGCTCGGCGCCCGAGGGGCGTGGTGCCCGGTCGGCGGCAGACACACTCGGCCCCGCCGACGGTGGCTGATCGGCAGCCGGCGCGTGGTGTTGGTTCGCGAATGCCTCCGCGGCTTCGTTCACCGCGTCCAGGCGGGCCGCATCGATGTGCGCGCCATCTGGTCGGATCATCTCGCCGGTCGGGTCGACCCGACGTGTCGATCCGTCGGCGCCTATCTTCTCGATGACGGGAAGCTCGCCCGTCTCGATCCGCTCGAGTCGCCCTTTCACCTCGTTGAGCACTCGCGCCGAGCCCTCGGTGCTCACGTCGCCCGCGGCTTGCTTCGAACCGGTCGGTGACGAGTCGCCGCGTGTCGATTCGGCCTGATCCAGTGATGGTGTTTGTTCGGTCATCCCCGCTCCTGCCTCTCCGATCGCTTACGAATCGTAGCGCGCGTCGTACGTGGCGTGTCGGCATCGTGCCCGCCCTCCTCTCCCCCAACCGAACTTCGGGAGGTTCCGTCCGTTATTCGCACCGAACCTCCCGAAGTTCACGGGGTGGGGGCTTCTCGGGGCGGGGACGTGAGCCGGTACGGTGGCGCCGATGATCACCGTGCTCGCCGGCGGAGTCGGCGCCGCCCGCCTTCTCGCCGGGCTCCTCGACGTCCGTCGCGCCTCTGAGGTCACCGCCATCGTCAACGTCGGCGACGATCTCGAGCTCCACGGCCTACACATCAGCCCCGACCTCGACACCGTCACCTACACCCTGGCAGGCGTCATCGACCAAGGGCGCGGCTGGGGTCTCGCCGGGGAGACCTGGCAGGCCATGGACACCCTGGGCCGCCTCGGCGGAGAGCGCTGGTTCAACCTGGGCGACCGCGACCTGGGCACCCACCTGTACCGCACCGCCCGTCTCGTCGACGGGGCGACGCTCAGCGAGGTCACCGCCGAGATCGCGACCGGCTTCGGGCTCGACCTGGCGCTCTTGCCCGTCACCGACGACCGGCTCCGCACCCGGGTGACCGTGCTCGACCCGGCGTCCGACGGTCACGAACCCACCGTCCGCGAGATCGACTTCCAGCGGTACTTCGTCGAACGCGCCCACTCGGTGCCGGTGACCGCCGTGCGCTTCGACGGTGCCGAGTCCACGACGCCCGCGCCAGGGGTGCTCGCCGCGATCGCCGACGCCGAACGGGTCGTGATCGCCCCGTCGAATCCGATCGTGTCGATCGACCCGGTCCTCGCTGTGCCCGGGGTGCGCGATGCCGTCGCTGCCCGGCGCGCCGACACCGTCGCCGTGTCGCCGATCATCGCCGGCGCCGCACTGAAAGGTCCCGCTGATCGGATGCTGACCGAACTCGGCTTCGAGGCATCGGTCGTCGGGATCGCCCGCTACTACGTCGAATTGGCGGAAGCCCTGGTGATCGATCGGGCCGACGCCGCGTCGGCTGAAGCGATCGAAGACCTCGGGATGCGCTGTGTGGTCACCGACACGATCATGTCCCAACCCGGTGTGGCTGCAGCGCTCGGCCGAACGGTCGTCACCGGTCGGACGCCGTGAGTCACGCCCGCCTCGAGATCCTCGGCATTGCCGGGATCGGCGAGATCACCCCCGGAGACGACCTCGCCGCGATCATCTCCCACGCCACCGACGACGAGACCCGCCTTTGCGACGGCGATGTCGTCGTGGTCACCCAGAAGGTGGTCTCCAAGGCCGAAGGGCGACTGGTCCGCACCGACCCCGACGACCCGACCGGTCGCCGCGTCGTCGAGAACGAATCGGTTCGGGTGCTGCGTCGCCGGGGCGACCTCGTGATCAGCCAGACCCGGCACGGTTTCATCTGCGCGAACGCCGGAGTCGACCTGTCGAACGTGGAGGACGGTTGGGCGGCGTTGCTACCCGAGGACGCCGACCGTTCCGCACGTCGGCTCCGTGACGGGCTGCGCCACCACGCCGGGGTCGACGTCGCCGTCATCGTCTCGGACACCTTCGGCCGCGTCTGGCGCCGGGGCGTGACCGACGTCGCGATCGGCTGCGCGGGGATAGGTGCGATCCTGGACCTGCGGGGCACCGCGGACGCGACCGGACGTGAGCTGGCGGTGACCGAGGTCGCGGTGGTCGACGAGATCGCCGGTGCCGCAGACCTGGTGATGGGCAAGGCGACGGCGATCCCCGTGGCGATCGTGCGCGGCATCGACGCCTCGTGGCTCCGTCGCGGCGAGGT
>DASSYG010000241.1:0-3342 GCA_035703405.1 Acidimicrobiales bacterium
ACTCGATCAGTTCGAGAAGTATTCGGGACTGAAGGTGAACCTGGCCGAACCGCTGGCCGGATCGGGTATGGAACTCGACACGGCCCGCGAGCAGAAGGGCAAACCGACCCAGCCCGACGTGATCGACGTCGGGATGAGCTATGCGATCACCGCAGCGGACGAGGGCCTGCTCACCCGTTCCCTTCCCGACGGGTGGACCGACGTCCCCAGCGCGGTCAAGGATGCCGACGGTCTCTGGGTGTCGTCCTATTACGGGCTGGTGGGCATCGTCTCGAATCCGGCGATGCTCGACGGTGGGGAACCTCCGGCGACTCCCGAAGATCTGAAGAACCTGCCCGATGGCGTGAAGTTGGCGCTGCCGGGCGATCCGCGCACCACCGAGGCCGCGGGGCCGCTCGCCTCGGCGGCGTCGTTCGCGGCGGTGTGGACGGTCGCGTTGGCGCTGGAGGGTTCCTTCGACGACATCGGGCCGGGGATCGACTTTTTCGCGGAACTCGCCGACGACGAGATCTTCGACCCGGGCCTGCTCGGTATCTCCGAGACGATGGCATCGGGTGATGTCGGGGTGACGATGCTCAACAACTTCGACTTCGCGCGGACGGTCTCGTCGATGGCGAAGAGCGGCGCCGACGCAGCGCCGGAGATGAAGATCATCCCCGCGGAGACCCGTTACCCGAGCTTCTACGCCCAGTGCGCGGTCGTCGGGTCGCCGCATCCGGACGCGGCCCAGTTGTGGCTCGCCTACCTGTTGTCCGAAGAGGGCGCGAAGGCATTCCTGCAGGGCGGTGCGGTACCGACCCGCTTCCCCGCGCTGTACAAGGCGGGCGCACTCACCGACGACGATCTGGGCAAGGTGGCCGATCTCGGGCTCGCCGCGGCGGACCTGGCGGAGCTGACGGTGCCGATCCCGACCCAGGTCGACGCCGCCCAGAAGCTGGTGAACGAACGCTGGGGTCCCGACGTCAAGGGCGAATAGGGGGCGGCGCGGTGTCGCGCCCGCGCCGTGTGGTCGGCGTGAGGACGGGTTGAATCGGGGCCGGTAGACAGGGGGCTTCACGACACGTACAGGCTGCGCGGATGGGCCGCATCGTTTCTGGCTCTCGGTCGTCATTCGCCAAACGAAGCTTGGCGAGAACGCCACTATGCTCATTGGTCGGATACGCCCGCCGGCGCATCCTCTTATTGGAGGCTTCGATGAGTTCGGACTACCCGTACGCGGATCGTTACCCGGTCAACCGCACGTTCCCTGCTGCCGGGCGAGCCCGCGACGAGATCCTGGACGAGTTGCGCACGATGGCGACCGAAGAGGACGCCGCGTGGGAGGGCGGCAAATGCTCGGGCACGATGTACTGCGGCGATCACAGCCACTACGCGTTCCTGACCGAGGCGTTCGGGCTGTATGCGCACATGAACGCACTGCAGCGCGACATGTGCCCGTCCGCGACCCGTTTCGAGGGTGAGATCATCGCGATGGCGCTGGATCTGTTCAACGCCGGGGCGCGCACCGACACCGAACCGGTCGGTCTGGTCACCTCTGGCGGCACCGGCTCGATCACCCATGCGATGCTCGCGTACCGCGAGCATGCCGCCCAGGCGCGGGGCATCAAGCACCCGAACGTCGTGAAGCCCGAGACCGCGCACCCCGCGTTCGACAAGGCGTGTCACCTGTTCGGCATCGAGCTGCGTTCCGCTCCGATCGACCTCGAGTCGGGTCAGGTGATCGTCGACGAGCTGGCCGAGCTGATCGACGACGACACGATCGCGATCGTCGGCTCGGCGTGCAACTACGGCTACGGCATCGTCGACCCGATCGCCGAGCTGGGAGCCCTGGCGCTCGATCGCGGCGTGGGCCTGCACGTCGACTGTTGTCTGGGTGGGTTCATCCTGCCGTTCGGCCAGGAGCTCGGTCTCGACATCCCCGACTTCGACTTCAGGGTTCCCGGCGTCACGTCGATCTCGGCGGATACCCACAAGTACGGCTACTCGCTGAAGGGCACCTCGGTGGTGATGTTCGCCGACTCGGCGCTGCGCAACTCGCAGTACTTCTTCCTGACCGGCTGGAGCGGCGGCAAGTACACCTCACCGGGCATGGACGGCTCCCGATCGGTCGGCCTGCTCGCGGCGACGTGGGCGTCGCTGGTGTCACTGGGACGCGAGGGCTACCTGGGCTATGCGAAGCAGATCTTCGAAACGTCGGCGAAGATGCAGGAGGCCGTGCGCTCGCATCCCGAGTTGCGGATCATCGGCAACCCGTCGTTCCTGTTCAGCTTCACCTCCGACGACTTCGACGTCTACATCATCAACGATCGCATGCGCGAGAAGGGTTGGCGGTTCAACGGTCAGCAGTACCCGAACGGCCTGCACATGTGTGTGACCCGTCCTCAGACCGAGCCGGGGGTGGCCGAGGCGTTCGCCGCGGACCTCGCCGAAGCGGTCGCCTATGCCCGCGAGCACCCCGACGAGACTCCGTTCTCGGGTGCGGTCTACGGCGGTGTCGCCGGCGGCCTCACCGACGAGGCCGACGAGTTCATCCGCACCGTGATGGCCCAGATGCTCGACACCCAACAGGGCCTCCCACCGGCCTGACACGTCCGCATCTCCCACCTGCGGTGGATTCCTGGCGCCACATTGGCCCCGCGCCGACGAAATTCGGAGGCAATGGGTCGAATGCCGGCCAATTCGCTCGAGATTTCGGGAGTCGCTGGGCCACGCGTTCGGGTCGGGGCCGCGCCGAGTCAGGTTCCGACGACTTCGACCGAAGGCTCCGCATGGAGCTTGGTGTCCGTCGTGATGAGCGGAAACTCGAGTGACTCGGCCAGTTCCACATAGATCGCGTCGACGAGCCGGAGTCGATCACGGCGGGACCATGCCCCGATCGACAGTCCGGTCATGGGATGCCGCTCGAGTGGTGCCGCAGCAAGTTTCCGCAGCATTTCGTCCACATCGTCGGCTCTCAGTTCGCCGGCCCGGTGGAGTCGAGCCAGAACCGAAAGGACCTCCGCGTCGATGTGGGCAGGGCCATGGAGCCCGTGGCCGCTGACGCGCCGCCGGACCAAGCCGCACCTGCATCGAGCGGCGTTTGGGGGCAGCGCCTACGGCTGTGACCCCGAGTTCAATCCAGGACTGCGATCACCGACCGCGCTCCCGGATTGAACTCGAGACCGTCGGCGAAGCCGGCGCCGGCCCACCGTGCCGTGCGTGCTCAGGCGTTCGGGTCCGGGCCGACGCGGACGCCGGGTGGCGGATCTTTCGGCGGCGGCACCTCGACCATCGCCTCTTCCACGTCGTCGAACTCGGTGCGCAGCGCCCGCGACATCACCCCGTGCATGTCATACAGCGCCG
>DASSYG010000373.1:0-2970 GCA_035703405.1 Acidimicrobiales bacterium
GCACGGTCGGCCCACTCGTCGGTCGCGCGGAGGAGGTGGCGGTGCTCAACAGCGTCGCCACCACGGCACTCCAGAGCAACCGTGCCGCGTTGCTCGTGTTGCTGGGCGATGCCGGGATGGGCAAGTCCCGTATCGTCGCGGAGACGACCGCGTCGTTGGAATGTGCCCGTGACGCGATTGTGCTCGAAGGCCGCTGTGTGCCCTACGGCGAGGTCAACGCGTGGTGGCCGCTCGCCGATGCCCTGAGAGGAGCGTTGCCTGCCGACGCCGGCGACCCCATCGAGACGATCGAGCCACGGCTGCGCGACCTGGTGGTCGCCACGGCAACTCCGGACCGTTCGCCGAGCGAGGTGGACCGGACGACGGCCGGGCTTCTGCAGCTGTTCGGGTTCGCCGAGAACGGGGCACCCCCCGTGGGCTCGGACCCCGACCGGATCCGTGACGAGGTCACTCGGTGCTTCGTCACGTTTCTCGAAGACCTGACCGATGCGCGCCCGGTGGTGTTGTGGTTGTCGGATCTGCACTGGGCCGATCCGGTGGTTCACGACCTGGTCGGCACCGCGCTTGCGGCCCTTGCGCGCCGACCGCTCGTCGTGGTCGTGACCGCCCGGCGTTCGCTACTCGAGCGTTGGCAGCCACCGGTCGGGCGCTTCGACACGTTTGCCTTGAACCTCGAAGCCCTCGACGCCGAAGCGACCGACACCCTGATCGAGGCGCTCGTGCGCGAGTCCGGGACCCCGACCATGAGCGAGGCTGCCAAAGCCGATCTGCGTGAGCGCAGTGGTGGCAACCCGTTGTTCTTGATCGAACTGTTGGCGCTGCTCGGTGAGCAGCGGGCCTCCTACACCGAGGCGACCGCGGAGTTGACCGCGCTGCCCGATACGTTGCGCGGCCTGGTCGCGGCGCGCCTCGACAACCTGGGTCCGGACGAACGTGCAATCGTCGACGACGCGTCGGTGCTCGGCCGCCGGGGCAAGGTCGAACACCTCGCCGAAATGGCCCGGCAGATCCGGGGGAACGCCGAGGTCACCTCGGCGCTCGCTGCGGTCGCCACCCGTGAGTTGCTCCGCCTCGACGGGGACGGTTGGGAGTTCACCTCGGACGTGACCCGGGAAGTCGCCTACGGGATGCTCACCAAGTCCGACCGGGCGAAGAAGCACCTCGGGGTCGCCCAGTGGGTCGAATCGGCACGCTCCGGGCCAGTGACCGATCGGGTCGCCGACCTGCTCGCCCACCACTACGGCCGCGCCGCTGAACTGCTCGACGACCTGGGCACGGTGGAGCGGCTGTCGGACGACATCCGCGAGCGGGCACTGCACTGGATCGATGACGTGAGCGCCCGGGGTGAACGGATGCGTCTGCTCCCGGCGGTGGATCGCCTGTGCACCCAAGGCCTGGCGCTGGCCGGCGACGGATACGAGCAGGTGCGGCTCACGTTGTTGCTCCGACGTGCTGGGGCACGCAGTCAGGCTCGCGACAGTTCCGAAGCACGAGAGGATGCTCTGGCCGCCGGCGAACTGGCCGAGGCACTCGGAGACGATGCCGCGCGGGCGGCCGTGCAGCTCGTCGAAGGAGAGATTGCCCGGCAGCGCGGCGACCTCGACGGGGCGCGGGCCACGTTCGCCGACGCGGCCCGCCGGTTCGACGAAGCCGGTGACACCGAAGGTCGGGCCGAAGCGCTGCGTGCCCTGGGCCTGGCCGAGTTGTTCGCGGGCCGGACCGCCCAGGCCGAGAAAACGACGTCGGACGCTCTCGAAGCGTTCCGGGCTTTGGGTCGTCCCGCAGGCGAGGCCTGGGCGCTGCAGAACCTCGCGTGGATCTCGTTCGTACAGGGTCGCATCGCCGAGGCCGAACAGCGGATCGGCGAGTCACTCGAGTTGTTCGAGTCGGTGGGCAACACGGGCGGGACGGCATGGGCCCGGGGGCTGCAGGGGTTCGTCCGTCTCGCGGAGGGTGACCTCGCGGCGGCCGAGACGCTTCAACGCAGCGTCCTCGCCGATGCACAAGCGAGCGGCGACCGGTGGGCGACCGCGATGATGCAATTGTTGGGATCGGTCGTGACGCTCTGGACCGGCCGGACCGACGAGGCGCAGCGCATGGCCACTGACGGCCTGGGGTTGTTCCGTGCGGTGCACGATCGGCTCGGCCAGGCCCGAATCGTGTGGCCGCTCGCTCGGGCGATGGCGATGCGGGGCGACCTCGAGGCAGCGAGGGCGATGTTGGACGAGGTGCGCGAAGCGGTCGAAGCCACACCCGAGTGGCGCGACAACACCGAGGACCGTTCGGTGCTGTCGGTGGCCCGTGCTTCGGTCGAGGTGCACGTCGGGAATCCCGACGTGGCACTCGCGGAGCTGGCGTGGCTCACCGACGAACTCGGACTCGACGTCGTCGCCGCCTGGTTACGGTCCGGCGACGGCGGAACGCCCCCGGCGCCGTTGATCGACGCGTTCCAAACCGGTGCGGGTCTCGATCTGGTGACCGTCGTCGGGACGGCAATGATGCAGGTTGGCCGGGTGCGCGAAGCGGCGATGATTCTCGACGCGGCCTCACTGGACGTTGACGATGTGCAGGTGAGTGCGGCGTTGCGCGCAGCCGTGGCGCTGGTGCGGGCGGCCGAGGGCCGACCGACCGATGCCCGAGCGTGCGCGGCCACGGTGTTGGATGACGACCGCGCGTCGTATTTGGACCGCGCGTTGTCGGCGGTGGCCTCAGGGCTCGCGGCGGCTCGGCTCGGCGACATGGATGCGGTCTCCGAGGCGTTCGGCATTGCCCGGGCATCGGTGGACCATACGGGCGATCTGCTCACCCGGTCATTGGTTCAGCTCGCCGAGGAGCGTGCGTTCGACGCACTGGCGGTCGGCGTCGGGGCCAATCGCGTGGCGAGCGGCCGGACCACTGAGGGTGGCGTGCGCTTGTCGACAATGGGTACCGATGCGCACGGTTGGCTGAGGTTGTTCGACCTCGCTCTGG
>DASSYG010000375.1:0-4525 GCA_035703405.1 Acidimicrobiales bacterium
CTGGCTTTGGCATACGACAGATCGCCGTTCCGCATCGCGTCGTCGAGCTCGGGAAACTCGCGGAGTGCTTTCGCGACGCGAACTTGCGTGCGGGCGGTGCACACTTCGATGTCGCAGAGTCCGGCGAGCCAGGCCGCGCAGGAAAGCGCACCGTGGAGTGCCCAGGTGCCTCGCGAGTCGAATTCGCCGACGAGTACGAGTAGCTCATAGGTGCCCGCGGCGAGGCGGGCCGCGAGTTCGACGAGCTCGGCTTCCAGTTGCTCGGTGGGTAGTTCTCCGACCGCGTCACGGCGCGTCCCATCGGGCTTGACGGATTCGGATCGGGGCTTTCGCGCTCCGGCCGTGAACTGCCTCCATCGCAGCGACAAATCAGTCTGGATGCGAGACGGTTGTCGCTCCGATATTGGCCAATCGCCCGCACGGCCTTCGAGTGTCGCCGGCTGGCTTTGCCCGATCCGCCGTGGTGCCGTCGGATGCAAGGTCGCGGCGATGCGTTCGCGCAACGTTCGCGCGGTATCTCCGATACTCGGCGTGAGCGCATCTGTCCGCGCCTGAGTAGCCGACCAAGGAAAGTCCGCCATGTCGACCCCTCACAGCCGAACGACCGACTGGCGCCGACCGCGTGGGCGAGCCGCCGCGCTCGCCATGCTGGTCGTGCTCGTGGTCACCGCAGTCGTCCAGATCCCTGCGGCGCCCAAAGCGCAAGCAGCGGTGCACAACCTGTTCCCGGCAGATGTTGACGGCTTCCCCAAGGGTCGGTTCCGCGCGGACGAGGCCCTATTCGTCACCCTGACCAGTGACGTCTACGGTGGCACTGTCTGTGTGGTGGCCGATTCGGTGACCGACCCGACCACGACCGACTGCAAGTCGCCGCGGTGGGGATCGCCGAACCGCTATGTGGGCATGGGCACGCTGTTGGGCTACCCGCTCGAAGCGCCGCTGCTGCCGCCGGGCAGATGGAAGTTGCTCTCCACTGACATCGACGGCAAGAACGGCATCGAGTTGTCGGAGACCTTCGAGGTCGTGTCGTGTTCGCCGAACTGTGACACTTCGGTCGCCAAATCGCAGTTGCAGCCCTGGAAGGACGCGGCGGCCAAACAGGTGCCGACCGCCGCGCAGGAAGAACGGGCGTTGATCATCGACATCGCCACGCGCACCCACAAGATCGCCAAGGGCATCTACGGCGGTCTCGGGTTCGGCCTGGGCGCCGCGATGATCGGTGGCGCCTGGGCCGCAGCGAACTTCGACTTCGTGGTGCCCTCGACCGAGGACCTCGCCAAGGCGTTGCACAAGCAGCTCAGCGCATCGGTGCGCGGCATGTACACCGACATCAAAGACGACCCGCCCGACTTCGACTACGGCAGCGTTGCCGACCCGGCGTTCACGACTCTTGGCGCGACCGGCGATGCGTTGCTCGACGATTATCTGACCACGCTCATGCGCGCGGAGGCCTACGGCAAGGCCTCACGCGTCGCGAACGAGCGCTACCAGGGAGCGGTGATCGACGCGGACCACGCGGCCGCGGCATCCCAGGCGCGGGCGACCACCGAGTTCACGTTCGACTTCAACAATGAACTCCGCCGCTTGCAGATCCTCCAGCCGCAGGTCGCGGCGCTGGGTTGGGCTGCTGAGCCGATCGTCACCGCACCCGAAGGCGAAGACGCCTCCACCTGGTGGGCCGGCTTCATCGCCGGGATCGACGATCTCGATGCCTCGGATCTGACCACCGACGACCGCCAGTTCCTCCTCGACCACGGCATCACCCAGGCCGAGATCGACGCCGCGATCGCCTCCTGGGCCGACCCCGAATGGGTCGCGGACATGAAGGCCGTAGATCCGACGAAAACCTTCCGGCAGGTGTTGAACGAATCGACCGCCGGGTTGGAAGAAGCGATCGCGTCCTTCGACGCGTTCGGCCGGTGGATGTCGCTCGTCGCCGCCGACGAACAGGCCCAGGTGCCCGCCCCGCCGACGAACCACGCCCCGGTCTCGGCGTTCGATGCGACGCATCTCACCGGCACGGCCCCGCTCACGGTCACCTTCACCTCGGCCGCAACCGACCCCGACGGCGACGCACTGGATCTGACCTGGGACATCGCCGGCACCCGCCGGGTCGACAACGAGACCTCGGTGACCCACACCTTCTCCACGCCGGGCAACTACGGCGTGTCTCTGGTGGCGACCGATCCCGACGGCGAATGGGATCAGGCGATCAAGTGGATCACCGTCTATCCCGGCACCGGCGTCCCCGATCCCGATCCCGAGAACCAGGCACCGGTCGCGTCGTTCAGCCCGCAATGGGTCGACCGCGAAGGCCCCTTCACCCAGAGCTTCACCGCGTCGTCGTTCGACCCCGACGGCGACACCCTCACCCACACCTGGTACTTCGGCGACGGCACGACCGAGACGGGCAAGTCGGTCACCAAGACCTTCCCGCCCGGGTTCATCATGAGCGTGCTGTTGGTCTCCAGCGACGGTACCCTCACCGGCCAGGTCGCCGGCGAGGTGACCTCGCGGCACCCCGGGGTGGATCCAACCCCCAACGAACCACCGATTGTCGGCTTCACCGCCGACCCGGCTTCGGGCAACAGCCCGCTCGAGGTGAGTTTCGCGTCGACCTCGACCGACCCCGACGGTGACCCCCTCGACCACACCTGGTACTTCGGGGACGGCGACACCGCCACCGGCGCAGACGCCACCCACACCTACACCACGGCCGGCACCTACACCGCCACGCTGGTCGTCACCGACGGAGTGAACAGCCGGAGCACCACGCGCCAGATCGTCGTGCACGCGGTCACCCCGATCAACGCCGCGTTCACCGTCGCGCGCGGCGGCGACGCGGCATCCACGACGAACGGCGGTCGCATCCTCGACACCGGTACCTCGACGCGGCCCGGCTACCCGGTCACCAACCTGATACTGCCGACGGCGGCGGGCTGGTATTCGGCAAACGGGGTGACCAGCCCCCAGGAGATCATCTTCGATCTGGCCGGGCGGGGCCGAGATCATCTCGACCGGATCATGTTGCGTGGAGCCAACGCGTCCCAGTCGGTCAAGACCTTCTCGGTTGCGCTCGTCCAAGGTGCCGACCCGTTCGGTGCATCTACCACCGTCGTCGACCACGCAACCCTCGACCGCACCGCGGAGGACCAGACGTTCACCTTCGCACCTCAGCGGGCTCGCTTCGTGAAACTGACCGTGCACGACAACCACGGCGGCACCTACCTGAGGCTCACCGACGTCTCGGTGCCGACCATCGGCGGGGGCGATGGTGCCGGTGGGATCGTGTCGCTCGCCGCGGGGCATCCGGCGAGCATCGTGTCGGCGACCAGTGAGTACTCCACAGGTTGGGCTGCGGCGAACATCCTGAACAGCGGCACTTCCCAGTGGTCGTCGGCCATCGATGCGACCACCGACCAACGCATCAGGGTGCGACTGGGAGGCGAAGGCGCCCATGAGCTGTCGACGATCGCGCTGCGTTCGTCGGGCAACGCCTATACCGTCGGCGACTTCGAGGTGTACGCCTCGCCGACCGGCGACGACGGCTCGTGGACCAAGGTGCTCGACGACACCATGGCGCCGACCAATGCCGCGCAGAGCTTCACGCTGGCCACGCCCACCGAAGCTTCCTACCTCGAACTGCGATTGAACGGCACCGGTGCGGGCAGATACCTGTACCTCGCCGAGCTGCGCGCGCTGACCATCCACGGCTTGAACGTCGCAGACGGCAACGCCGTCGGCGCCCAGGTCGTCGATGCGTCGTCGTCCTATCCCGGCTATTTCCCCGCCTCGGCCATCGCACCGGACACCACTAACACGGTCTGGTTGACCGGCAGCGGGCAGGTCACCGATCAATACCTGACGGTGCTGCTGCGCAACGGCGAGGTCGCCACCGTCGACCGCGTGTCGGTGCGTTCGGCGACCGCGCGTCCCCGCAACGTGAAGGTGCAGACCTCTCTCGACGGGGCGAACTTCACCACCGTCGCCATCCAGGAGCTCACCAACAGCACCAGCGAAGAACAGTTTATCAGCTTCACACCCGTCGCGGCCCGTTTCGTGAAGTTGGTTCTCGACGACGGCTACGCGACCTCCTACATCCGCGTCGACAAATTCCGCGTCTACTCACCCGACCGCGGCGCAGCCGACAATGTCCACTTTGTCGACCTGTCGACCGGTACGGAACCCGCGGTGAGTTGGCTGTGGAACTTCGGCGACGGCACCACCTCGACCGACCAGCACCCGACCCACACCTTCTCTGGGCCGGGGACTTACTCGGTCACCCTCGCCGTCACCGACGGTGATGGCAACACCTCCACGGTCACCCGTCCCTATGTCGTGCCCGGCGTGCCCGCCACGTCGATGACCGCGACGGTTGCCACCGAAGAATCCGACGGCACCTACCGCATCGGCGAAGGCACTTTCACGACGTTGACGGCGAGCACAACCGGCGAACCGATCGTCGCCTGGGACTGGGACTTCGACTACACCAAACCCACGACCACCGCAGCGACGACCAGCGCCC
>DASSYG010000422.1:0-17381 GCA_035703405.1 Acidimicrobiales bacterium
CGTGACGCCGGTGCGAACCATGTGTGCCTCCAGGTGCTCGGCGCCGATCGGGTCGCGTTGCCATTGGCCGAATGGCGACGCCTTGCCGCCGCTCTGATCTGAACCGCGGCTGGACGCGACCGGCTCACGGGGAGCGTCGACGGCACGTACGCTCGGGGCATGCACGATTCGGTGACCGTTCACTTCCCAGCGACACCCGAAGCGGTCTGGGAGCTGGTGAGCGACGTGACCCGCATCGGTGAATACAGTCCGGAAACCTTTGAAGCCGAGTGGCTCGACGGCGCCACGGGCCCGGCGGTGGGCGCGACGTTCAGAGGTCACGTGAAGCGCAACGAGAAGGGTCCGACCTACTGGACGACGTGCCGAGTGGTGACGTGTGAACCGGGCAAGGCCTTTGCGTTCGAGGTGCTCACCAACGGCAAAGCGCTCAACACCTGGGGCTACGCGCTCGAAGAGGCCGACGGCGGCACCGATGTGACCGAGTCGTTCCAGCTCGCGGACACCTTCGCGCTGCGCCTGTATTGGAAGGCGCTGGGTTGGGCGCGGGGCCGGCGCAACCGTGACGACATGCGCACCACCCTGGAGCGGATGCGAGACCAGCTCGACGGCGCCTGAACCGAACGTCGAAGGTCGGTCTAGTCGCTTTCGACGGCGGCGCGGATCGCGGCGAGGTTCGCGGTCATCGCGGCCCGCCACTCCTCTATCCGGCGGGCCAAGATCCGAGCCTCCTTCTCAGGCATCTGACCGATCGCGATCGACAACCCCGACGGGTCGGGACCCAGACGTGCCCACTGGCGCACCGTGACTGCGTCACGCCCCGGGTCGATCTCGAACCCCCAGCTCGCCATGACGTCGTCACCGTTGCGCACCTGATACACCCAACGCCGTTCGGGCTCGACCTCGACGACCTCGGCGGTCGTCGTCCACTCGCCCAGGTGTTCGTTGCGGTTCGTTCCCTGAAAGCGGTTGCCCACGGCCACCCGATCGGCATCGTCCAGCCACTCGACGCGCTGGAGTTCGGGCGAGATCTCCACCGGGAAGGTGATGTCGGTGAGCAGCGCCCAGATGGCGGCGGGCTCGGCGACGATCCGCTCGGACACTTCTACAGTGGGCTGGTCGCGGTAGCGCATGGTCGGGGCTCCTCGTCGGCGTTCGTGACCGGGGATCCGACCGGTCGATCTCACGATAGGTTCGCGCTCGACGTCGCGGGGCCTCGACGGTCCCGCGCGGGAAGGCAAGCATGCGTGTCGGCACCGTCATCGATCCCCACCACCCCGAGGCGGCCGCCTTCGCCCGGGCCGCCGAAGACATCGGCGTCGCGTCGCTTTGGGTGCCCGAGGTGTTGGGCTACGACGCACTCACCGGCCTGGCTCATCTGGCCGCGCAGACCACCACGATCGGGCTCGGCACCTTCGTCGTGCAGCTGGGGTCGCGCAGCCCCGCGTTGTTGGCCACCTCGGCGCTGAGCCTTCAGGACCTTTCCCAGGGCCGCTTCACCCTCGGCGTCGGCGTGTCAGGTCCCCAGGTGATGGAAGGTTGGCACGGCGTGCGTTTCGACCGTCCGGTGCGCGCCACCCGGGAGACCATCGAAATACTCCGCACGGTGAGCGCGGGCGAGCGACTCGTGCACGACGGCGAGATCTACCCGTTGCCGCTTCCCGACAGCCAGGGATCGGCTCTGCGACCGATGGTCGCTCCGGCACATGTGCCGGTGTACGTGGCGGCGATGGGTCCGGCGAACCTGCGACTCACCGGCGAGGTCGCCGATGGCTGGCTCGCGAACGCCTTCGTGCCCGAGACCGCCGAGGTGTTCCTCGACCCGCTGCGAGACGGTGCGGCCGAGGCCGGTCGACACCTCGACGATCTCGACCTGGTCGCGCCCGTCGCGCTCGAGGTCACCGAGTCCGACACCGCTGCCACCGAGGCGGCTCGCCGTCACGCGGACGGCTACGCCTTCACGATCGGCGCCATGGGCACCCGCGGCACCAACTTCTACAACGACGCTTTCGCCCGTCTCGGTTTCGCCGACGAGGTCGCCGAGGTGGAACGACTGTGGCGGGCGGGCGACCGGGCAGCCGCGGCGGCCGCCGTTCCACTCGACCTGGGGATGCGCACGAACCTGATCGGCACCGCCGAGGTCATCGCTGACCGCCTGGACGCCTACCGGGAGGCCGGCATCACCACGTTGCTCGCCAAGCAGGAAGGCACCGGCGCCGAACGGCTCGACGCACTCGCCGTCCTCATCGAGCTCGCGGCCTGAATCACCGAGTTGGTTCAGCCCGGCCTGATCGGGAAGTGACCACTCATGGATGCAATCACCCTGCTCAAGAACGACCACAAGTCCGTGGAGAAGCTGTTCAAGGATTACGAGAAGACCGGCGACCGTGCTCTCAAGACGCGGCGTGACCTGGTCGACCGGATGATCGAGGAGCTCTCCAAGCACGCCGCGATCGAGGAACAACTGTTCTATCCGGTCACCCGGGAGACGGTCTCCGACATCGACGACACGGTGCTCGAGAGCATCGAGGAGCACCACATCGTCAAGTGGTTGCTCTCCGAACTGCAGAACACCGATGTCTCCGACGAACGATTCAACGCCAAGGTGACCGTGCTCATCGAGAACGTCCGTCACCACGTGACCGAAGAGGAAGACGAGTACTTTCCCAAGGTGCGCGACGGACTCGGTCGCAAGGCGCTCGGCGAACTGGGCGATGCGATGGCCGAAACGCGGGAAACCGCCTCTCCGCACCCGCACCCTCGCGCCCCTTCGACCGCGCCCGAGAACCAGGCTGCGGGGGTCATCGCCATGGTGGACCGCGTGGGCGACACGGTCAGCGGCGTCGCCCAGGGCGGGGTCGCCGCCGTCCAGGACCTGGTCGACCGCATCCGGGGCCTGACGCCCCGGCGAAGCGGCCCGACGGGCTCGAGCACGGCACGCCGCTCGGCCGACAAGGTCCGCGACACCGCCGGCACCGCCGTGGACGAGGCGGTCGCATCGGTCCGCGCGGCGCGGGATCGTGGTGAGGATGTCGTGGAGGAGGCCAAGGGCGCGGCCGACGATGTCGCCAAGACGGCACGTCGGGGTGCACGCAGGACCGAGGCCGCGACCACGGGTTCGAAGAGTTCGGGCTCGTCGAAGCGGAAAGCGGGATGACCGATCTCTCGGCGATAGTCCTCAACGGCACCCTGAAACGCACGGACTCCGACGACGGACGCCATTCGAGCACCGACGTGTTGTGCAATCAGGTTGCCGACGCGCTGCGCGGCCACCTGGTCGACGTGGCGCCCACGGTGCGGGTGGTCGACCTGAACATTCTTCCGGGGGTGACCTCCGACGAGGGCCCGGGCGACGACTGGCCGGATCTGCGACGTCGGATCCTCGACGCGGACATCCTCGTCGTGGGCACCCCGATCTGGCTGGGTCAACCGTCGTCGGTCATCAAGCGGGTCCTCGAGCGCATGGACGCGTTTCTCGGCGAGACCGACGACGACGGGCGGATGGTCAGTGCCGATCGGGTGGCGGTCGTCGCCGTCGTCGGCAACGAGGACGGCGCCCATCACGTGTCGGCCGAATTGTTCCAGGCACTCGTCGACGTCGGGTTCACCATTCCGGCCGGTGGCGTGACCTACTGGGTGGGAGAGGCGATGCACGGGGTCGACTACCGCGATGTCGACCCGACGCCCGAGCCGACCGCCCAGGCCACCGCGACGCTCGCCGCGCATGCGGCGCACCTGGCCGCGGCGCTCAAGGACAACGGCTACCCGTCGCCGCCGGATTGAGCTGGCAGGGGCGGCATGACTGCTGACCTGCCAAGCGACCATCTCGAGGGGGCTCGACGGTCGCTGCCGATGTCGATGCCCCGCGCGTCACCCGGTGAGTTCGAGCGCAAGTTCGATCGCGCTCCGGCACGACGCGAGACAGATGGCATCGGGGTCACCGCCGAACAACTCGAGTCTGGTGAGCGTGGAGTCCGCGCCCGCGTTGTGCCCGACGGCGCGTGCGGCGAGCCACACGGTGCCGGGCTCCTGGTCTTCTTCGGGGTCGGGTCCGCCTACTCCGGTGGTGGCGAGGGCCACGTCGGCGTCGAGCAGTCGTGCGACGCCCTCGGCCATCTGACGCGCCGCCGCTTCGGTCACGACCGGGCCGGGACGGACGTCGAGCACGTCGAACTTGACCTGACTGACATAGGCCACCACGCCGCCACGGAACCACTCCGCGGCTCCCTCGGAGCGGGCCAGCGAACTGCTGAGCAGGCCACCGGTGAGCGACTCGGCCACCGCGACCGTGAAACGGTCGGCGCGAGCTCGTGCCCCGAGTCGAGCGGCCAGGTCGGCGACGTCTTGAGTTTCGAGAGCGGGCATGGTTCTCACGGTCGAAGGGAGTCGGAGGCCGTGTCGGGCACTTCCCGGCGGGCGAACGTCCAAACGCCGACGGCGCCAAGAGGTGGTTTGACGCGCCGCGGTGAGGGGAGAATGCCCCCATGACCACGGTCGCCGCAACGTCCTCGCTCGAGATCGACGGACACGAGGTCGCGCTCACCAATCAGGACAAGGTGCTGTACCCGGCCAGCGGCTTCACCAAGGGTGAGGTCGTCGCGCACTACCGGCGGGTCGCGCCGGTCCTGCTGCCCTATCTCGCCGACCGGCCCCTCACGCTCAAGAGGTTTCCGGACGGGGTCGAAGGCCCACACTTCTTCGAGAAGCACGCGCCGCGCGGCACCCCCGACTGGGTGCGCCGCGCGAAGATCACGATCGGGGAGGGCACCACGGTCGACTCGGTGCTGGGCGGTGACGAGGCGACGCTCGTCTGGTTGGCGAACCTCGCCAGCCTGGAGCTGCACGCGCCGATGTGGCGACATCCCCACATCGGCGAGCCCGACCTGGTGGTGTTCGATCTCGACCCGGGCGCCCCGGCGACGGCCGTGGATTGTTGCGCGGTTGCGCTCCGCTTGCGTGAACAGATGGTCGACATGGGGCTGACGCCGGTCGCCAAGTCGTCAGGCTCCAAGGGCATTCACGTGCTCGCCGGCATCGAAGGTGCGACCTCGGACGAGGTGACCGAGTGGGCGCACGCGCTCGCCGATGAACTGGCCGCGGAGACCCCCGACACGGTCGTCGCCCGCATGACCAAGTCGGCCCGAGAAGCAAAGGTGTTCATCGACTGGAGCCAGAACCGCGCCGCGAAGACGACCGTCGCACCCTATTCACTGCGCGGCCGCGACGAACCCTGGGTGTCGACTCCGCTCACCTGGGACGAAGTCGAAGCCTGCCGCGAGCCCGACGACGTGCTGTTCGGCCCCGAGGAGGTCGCCGAGCGGCTCGACACACTCGGCGATCTGTGTGTGGCGCTGTTCGAGCAACGGGAATGTTTGCCGGCCGCCGAAGGTTGAGATAGTTGACACGTCAATGACACTGCCGGGCCGAGCAGGCCGGGATCGTCGAGGAGCGACCATGACCACAACACTCGAGCTGGGAATCGACACCTTCGGTGACATCACCGTCGACGCCGACGGCAGGGCACTGTCGGGTGCGCAGGTGGTGCACAACATCGTGGAACAGGCGGTCGAGGCCGACCGGGTCGGTGTCGACTTCATCGGCGTCGGCGAACACCACCGCGACGATTTCGCCGTGTCGGCGCCCGAGGTGGTGCTCGCCGCGATCGCTGCCAGAACCGAACGGATCCATCTGGGCACCGCGGTGACCGTGCTCAGCTCCGATGACCCGATCCGCGTGTACGAGCGCTTTTCGACCCTCGACGCGCTGTCGAACGGCCGGGCCGAGGTGATCCTGGGACGAGGCTCGTTCACCGAGTCGTTCCCGTTGTTCGGCTACGACCTGCGGGACTACGAGGCGCTGTTCGAAGAGAAACTCGAGCTGTTCGCCGCGCTGCTCGAAGACGGGCCGACCAACTGGTCGGGCACGATCCGACCGCCGCTGGAAGACCAGCTCGTCTATCCACGGCCCGAATCGGGCACGATCAAGACCTGGATCGGGGTGGGTGGCAGCCCTGAATCGGTGGTGCGCGCCGCGCGCTACGGCATCGGTCTCATGCTCGCGATCATCGGCGGGGAACCCCGCCGGTTCGCGCCGATGGTCGATCTGTACCACCGGGCGCTCGCCGAATTCGGCCAGACCAGCCGACCGGTCGGCGCGCACTCGCCGGGCCATGTCGGCGACTCCGACGAGTCGGCCCGCGCCGAGATGTGGCCGCACTACAAGGCCATGCACGACCGTATTGGTGCCGAACGGGGCTGGGGTCCACTGACCAGAGAGGCCTTCGAGCGAGAGGCCGGCCCGCGTGGGTCGCTGTACGTGGGGTCGCCCGAGACGGTGGCCTCCAAGATCGCCGCGACCTCCCACGCGCTCGGACTCGACCGCTTCGATCTGAAGATCAGCTCGGGCCCGTTGCCCCACGAGCTGTTGATGGGAAGCATCGAGCGCTACGGCAGCGAGGTCATTCCCCGGGTCCGCGAGCTGCTGGCCGATGTCGCCGATGCTACGGCGAGCGCAGTCAGTGTGCTCCAGACGACCTGAACGGCAACACCCGCAGCACCCCGTTGATCGCCATTCCGACGCCGAGGCCCACCGCCGCGGACGCCAACGTGTTCGCGACCCAGCGAATGACGCCCCCGACCGCGCCGGACCACGGAACCGCGTCTTCGAGGCGGTGGACCACGTCATAGGGGAAGTGCCAGCCGAGTTCGGACGCGCTCGCGATCATGATGTGCCCGCCGACCCACAGCATCGCCGCGGTACCGATCACGGTCAGCGCCGCCAGCAGCTTCGGTGATCCGACCACCAGAAGGCGTCCTGCTCGTCGCGCGACGCCTGACGAGCCCTGGTACAGCTTCACGCCGAGGTCGTCGAGCTTCACGATGACGGCAACCACGCCGTAGACGAGCGCCGTGATGCCGATGGCCACCACGACCAGCACGGCGGCCCGGGTCACGAGAGGTTCGTGGAGGACCTCTTTCAACGAGATGACCATCACCTCGGCCGACAAGATCAGATCCGTTCGGACCGCACCCGAGACCACCTGCTTCTCAGCCGCCGCGCCTTGGAGCACCACGGGTTCGATCGTGTCGTCGCCACTGGCGCGATGCAGCACCTTGTGGGCTCCTTCGTAGGCCAGGAACGATCCGCCGGCGACCAGGATCACCTCGACGAGCGTCGGAACCAGCGAAGAGAACAGCAACGCCAGCGGCAGGATGATCAACAACTTGTTGCGCAGCGACCCGACGGCGATCTTCCGGATGATCGGCAGTTCACGGGCCGGGCTCAGACCGTGCAGGTACGTGGGGGTGACCGCCGTGTCGTCCACGATCACGCCCGCAGCCTTCGACCCGGCACGTCCCGCCGCGAGGCCGACGTCGTCGATCGATGCGGCCGCGGTCTTCGCGATGGCGGCCACGTCGTCGAGCAGTCCTACCAGGCCTCCGGCCATTGCCAACCTCGTCGCGAAGCGGCCGGGGATCGACCGTGAACGAAAACTACCGGACCCGAGCGGTGTGCCCTACAGGCGTGGTGTGGACCGTCCCGCGCGGGCGATACGCGTTTCGCCGGACCGGTTGGCGCGTACCTGCTAGCCAATCGTCCATGACCACAGACCCGATCAAGGTGATCCAGTGGGCGACCGGCACGGTGGGTATCCACGCGGTGCCGGCCATCGTCGCCCACCCCGCGCTCGAACTGGCCGGACTCTGGGTCCATTCGCCCGACAAGGTCGGCCGAGATGCCGGCGAGATCTGCGGGGTCGCCCCTGTGGGCATCGCCGCCACCGACGACATCGACGCCTTGCTGTACGACACCGACGCGGGCTGCATCAGCTACATGGCGAACTCCGACGTCCGCCCCGGTGAGGTCATCGACGATCTGTGTCGGATGCTCAGCAGCGGTAAGAACGTGGTGAACACCTCGTTCGTTCCGTTGCTGTATCCCCGTGCCGCCGGGCCGGGCGTGCACGAACGCCTCACCGAGGCATGTATCGAAGGCGGAACGTCGATCTACACCTCGGGCATCGACCCGGGCTTCGGCAACGTCGGTCTCGCCGTCGGCGCGCTCGGGCTGTGCAAGCGCGTCGACGAGGTCCGGATGATGGAGATCGTCGATTATGCCACCTGGGACAACCCCTTCACGATGTTCGAGATCATGGGCTTCGGCAAGGCCGACACATCCGAATCGCTGCTGCTGTCTCCCGGTTCGACCGCCATGGCGTGGGGGCCGGTGGTGGCGCTGGTCGCCGAGGCGCTCGACGTGGAGTTGGACGAGATCACCGAGTGGCACGAGGTCATTCGCGCGGATGCGCCCTTCGAGATCGCGTCGGGCACGATCCCCGAAGGAGGCATCTCGGCCATGCACTTCGAGATCCGCGGGATGCTGCATGGCCGAGCCCGCATCGTCGTCGAGCACGTCACCCGCCTGCGCTCCGGAGACGCTCCCGACTGGCCCCAGGGCGCGGGCTACCGGGTGGTCGTGACCGGCGAGCCGAACGTGGAAGTCGAACTGGAGCTCTCCTCGGAGCACGGCGACCACAACCACGCGGGCTGTCTGGCAACGGCGATGCAGGTACTGAACGCCATTCCCCATGTGGTCGCGGCTCCTCCGGGCATCGTGACCGACCTCGACCTGCCCGTTTCCCGGGCATCGGGTCTCGCCGTCACGCGCGCCTGAATCTCGGCGGACGCCCGCATGGTGTAGTAACCAGAGAAGGACAGCGACAAGCGAGGGGACAACCGATGCGCGGACTTTCAGGACGATCGACGTCGTCGAGCGCGGCCCGCAATCTGGCTCATGGCTCGAACCGGAAGGGTCTGCGGCTGGTCCTCTTCGGCGGCCTGATCGTCGCCGCATTGGCGCTGGCAGCGTGCCAGCCACACGGCGCCGTGCTCCAGGGTCGCATCACCGACACGAGCGCCGGTCGCCTCGCAGGGGTCCAGGTCCGGATGTACTCGTCGGCGACCGAGTCGGTCGTGGCGTCGACGCGAACCGACCGAGACGGCGACTGGTCGTTCATGCCTGCGGCGTTGGCCGATGGCACCTATCGGATCCTGTTCTCGGACGACTCGTGGTGGCAAGGTGCCACCGGTTGGGCCGACGCCACCGACGTGGCCGTCGCCGCCGGTTCGACGCGGGTCATCGACGCCACGATCGACGCGGCGAAAGGTTCGGTTGCGGGAACGGTCACCGATGGCACCGATCCCATCGCCGGTGTGCAGGTTTCCGCGCGGATGGTTTTGGGCAACAAGGTCGTCGCAAAGGCGGTCACCGCGGGCGATGGAACGTATGCGTTCGATGGGTTGGCGGCAGGGGATTATCGGTTCGAGTTCTCACATTCCGGGTATACGACGCGGTATTCGGACGGCGCCACGTCCCCGGCGACCGCGCCGATCGTCACGGTCGGCGACGGTGATTCGGTGGCGGGGATCGATACGACCCTGGTGTCGGAGGCGTCGATCAGCGGCACGCTCTCGGACGGTACCGCTCCGGTCGATCACGGGTTGGTCGTCGTCTATGACCTCACCCACGAGCGATGGGTCGACTTGGTGTTCACCTCGGCCGATGGGCGCTTCGATCTGGCCAGTCTGAATCCGGGGCAGTACGTCGTCGGGTTCGTTGATGGCAGCGACGATTCTGTCACGTTCTACGGCACGACGGACGATGACCCAGCCCAGGGCGCCCCGATCACGGTGCCATTGGGTGGCAGCGTCGATCTGGGCATGTTGGTTTGGGGCACCGCGCTCTACCCGCCGACGGCTCCCACCACGGTGACCGCGGGCGAAGGCGACGCGCAGGCCACGGTGAGTTGGGATCCCCCCGCGACCGATGGTGGGTCGCCGATCACCGGTTACACGGTCACCGCGTCCCCCGGAGGAGCGACCTGCACCACGACCGGCGCAGCGACCTGCGTCGTGGACGGACTGACCAACGGCACCTCCTACACCTTCACCGCAACCGCAACGAACACGATCGGGATCGGTCCCGCGTCGACGTCGTCGCCGCCCGTCACCCCGGCCGTATCGGCACAGTGGCAGCAGGTGATGCCGGCGATTTACAATGCACCCGAGACACGTGCCACGTCGGGGGTCGCGCCGCTCGGCAATGGACGAACCGTCCTGTACGGCGGAAGCCTCGACGGATCGACGGCCGCCGGTGACACCTGGATCTGGGCGGGCGACGCCTGGACCGAGCTTCACCCGACCACGACGCCCGGACCGCTGCTGGGAGTATCGATGGCGGCACTGCCCGGAGGCCGCGCGGTGTTGTTCGGTGGCACGGCCGACCCGGCCGGGGCGCCGTCGGGTGCGACGTGGATCTTCGACGGCACCACCTGGCACCTTCAGAATCTGTCGACCGCGCCGGCCCCACGGTCGGCAGCCGTCATGACCGCGTTGTCGAACGGCGACGTGCTGCTGTTCGGCGGGGTGGGAGCCGATTCGGCCGTGCTGACCGACACGTGGATCTTCGACGGACTCGCCTGGACCGAACTCGACCCGGGCACGGTACCGCCGGGACGGGTGCTTCCAGCGCTCGCCGCGCTGCCAGACGGCGAAGCGGTGCTGTACGGCGGCTTCACGAGCGCGAACGGGGTGATGGGCGACACGTGGATCTTCGACGGCACCACCTGGCACGAGGTCGAATCCGCGACCGTGCCACCGGGCCGTGCCGGCGCCGCGATGGCCCCGCTACCAGACGGCAACGTCGTCCTCTTCGGCGGTGCCGACCCCGATTCTGGGTCGTTCTTCGACGACACGTGGATCTTCGACGGCACCGAGTGGACCGCGCGGGCACCGTCGACCGTCCCACCGGCGCGCTACGGGGCGGCCGCAGCGACGGTCACCGATGACGGAGTCCTCATGTTCGGCGGCATCGACTTCACCGACAGCGGCTCGCCGGGCGACTCGACCCTCCCGAACGACACGTGGCTGTACGACGGCACCAACTGGACCCGCCACGGGGTGGTCGCCGCGCTTCCGCCGACGATGGCCGGCTCCGTGGTGGCGCTCTCCGGCGATGATGTCCTGCTCTTCGGAGGTGCCGACAGCCCTTCCTATGACACGGTCTACGACTCGACCTGGCTGTTCGATGGGACGATCTGGACGCTGTTGCACCCGGCCACGTCGCCTCCACCGCGGGCCGGAGCATCGATGGTGAAACTGCCTGACGGCAAGGTACTCCTGTACGGCGGGTTCACCCCGGATCACGGCGCATTCGATGACACCTGGATCTTCGACGGATCGAACTGGTCGGAGCAGTCTCCGGACACGTCGCCGCCCGGTCTCGCCTACGGATCGCTGGTCGCCATGCCCGACGGCACGGTCGTCTACTTCGGCGGAACCGACATCTTGTCGGCGACCGTCACCGACGGAACCTGGGTGTGGGATGGCTCGACCTGGACCGAACAATCCCCGGCCGCATCGCCGCCGGCGCGCATGGGCGCAACGATGTCGGTGGGGGCCGACGGTCACGCAGTGCTCTTCGGCGGCTTCGACCAGGAGACCAGTACCGTCCTGGACGACACCTGGGAGTGGGATGGCACCACCTGGGCCGAGCTGTCCACGTCGGTCGCGCCGCCAGGACGCCTCCTCGCGTCGATGGTGACCCTCGACGACGGGACGATCCTGTTGCTCGGTGGCGCCAATGCAACCCTCACGGAATCGTTCGGAGACGTCTGGTTCTTCGACGGCACGACCTGGACTCAGGATCCGTCATCGGACGTTCCGCCGGCCCGGGCCGCGGCGTCGATGGTGACCAGGAGTGACGGAGCGGTCGTGTTGATCGGCGGTGTCGACCTGGCCACGGTCACGGCACTGAACGACATCTGGATCCGGCAGTAGCCACCCGGCGTCGTAACCAGAACAGACAACGACAAGTGAGGGGACAACCGATGAGCGGACTTTCAGGGCGATCGGCTTCGCTGAACGGGGCGCGCGGCCCGGCTCATGGCACGACCCGACGGGGTGTCCGGCTGATCTTGTTCGGCGGGTTGGTCGTTGCCGCGCTGGTGTTGGCGGCATGCCAACCCCATGGCGCGGTGCTCCAGGGTCGGCTCACCGACTCCGAGGCGGGCCGTCTCGCGGGTGTGCAGGTTCGGGTGTACTCGTCGACGACCGAGACGGTCGTGGCTTCCACGCGAACCGACCGAGACGGCGACTGGTCGTTCATGCCCGACGCGTTGGCCGATGGCACCTATCGGATCCTGTTCTCGGAATCGTCGTGGTGGGATGGGTCCACTTCGTGGGCCGACGCGACCGATGTCGCGGTCGTCGATGGTTCGACGCGGGTCGTCGACGCCATGATCGACGCGGCGAAGGGCTCGGTTGCGGGAACGGTCACCGATGGCGCCGATCCTCTCGGTGGTGTGCAGGTTTCCGCGCGGACCGTGTCGGGTCACAAGGTCGTCGCAAAGGCGGTCACTGCGGGCGATGGGACCTATGCGTTCGATGTGTTGGCGGCAGGGGATTACCGGTTCGAGTTCTCACATTCCGGGTATGCGACGCGGTATTCGGATGGCGCCACGTCCCCGGCGAACGCGCCGATCGTCACGGTTGATGACGGTGACTCGGTGGCGGGGATCGACACGGTCCTGGTGTCGGAGGCGTCGATCAGCGGCACGCTCTCGGACGGTACCGCCCCGGTCGATCACGGGTTGATCGCCGTCTATGACCTCACCCACGAGCGATGGGTCGACTTGGTGCCCACCTCGGCCGATGGGCGCTTCAGTTTTGGGGGTCTGAATACGGGGCTCTACACCATCGGATTCCCCAACGGTTCTGGCGACGGGTTCGGCTTCTATGGCGATGACGGCAACCGCGGCGACGGCGACGACGATCCCGCCTCCGGTACACCCATCAGGGTTCTGGCCGGCCAGCATGTCGACCTCGGCACGCTCATGCCGGGCACCATGCTCTACCCGCCGACCGCTCCGGCAAGGGTGACCGCCACCGCTGGTGACACCCGGATCGAAGTGCACTGGGTACCCGCCGCGGCCGATGGTGGGTCGGCGATCACCGGCTACGCCGTCACCGCGACACCGGGAGGGGCGACCTGTACCACGACCGACGCAATCAGTTGCTTCGTGGACGGACTGAGCAACGGGACGCCTTACACCTTCACCGTCACCGCAACGAACGCGATCGGGACGAGTCCTGTGTCGGCTGCATCGGCGCCGGTGACGCCACACCCGGCCGGCCAGTGGGAGAAGTTCACGACCTACGGGGTCCCGCCGGCTCGCTTCCTGGCCGGTATCGCAGCGCGCCCCGATGGCACGGCCGTGCTGTTCGGCGGGTCGAGCGACCAGGATCAAACGGCCCTCGGCGATACGTGGGTCTGGAACGGCTCCTGGGTCGGACAGCATCCGACCACGGCGCCGTCCCCCCGCTTCGGCGCCACGATGGCCCCTCTGCCCGACGGCCGGACGCTCCTGTTCGGGGGTACCGATCAATCCGGGACGCCCATGGGTGACACCTGGATCTTCGACGGCACCGATTGGGCCCTCCAGACACCGGCCGACGCGCCGCCCGCGCGGTACTACGCCTCATCGACCGCGCTGAGCAACGGCGACGTGCTCCTTTTCAGCGGCGCCGGCCCGTCCGCCCTCGACGACACCTGGCTGTGGAAGGACAGCAACTGGGTGAAACTCGAACCTGCGGCGACCCCGCCGAGCCGGATGACAGCGACAATGGCCGCGTTGCCAGGCGGCCGAGCGATGCTGTTCGGCGGCTACGACAACCACAACAACGGATTGAGTGACACGTGGATCTTCGACGGTGCCGACTGGGTCGAACAGCCGGTGACGTCGCCGTCGCCGTCGGCCCGGGCTGGAGCGTCCGCGACGCAGCTCGCCGATGGTGATGTCCTCGTGATCGGAGGCATCGAATGGGAGACCGGCACTCCGTTGAGTGACACGTGGATCTTCGACGGGACCGACTGGACCGAACAGCATCCGGCGACGGCACCTTCTGCTCGCTTCGGAAGTGCGTTGACAACGCTCGCGAACGGCGATGTCCTGCTGTTCGGTGGCACGGTCGACACGGTCGACGTACTGAACGACACCTGGGTGTTCGACGGGACCGACTGGAGTGCGGTCGACGGCTACCGGGCGCTTCCGACCCCGGTTGCCATGGCGACGGCCGCGTTGCCTGATGGGGACATCGTGGCATTCGGCGGCACGGTCTCTCTTTCATCGTCCACCGTGTCCGACGAGACGTGGGAGTTCGATGGCGTGGCCTGGAGACATCTGCCCACGCCGCACTCTCCGCCGGCGAGAACCGGCGCCTCGATGGTGACGCTGGCGAATGGCGACCTCCTGCTCACCGGCGGTACCTCTCCCGGCTCGGGAACCTTCGACGACACCTGGGTCTTCGACGGAACCGACTGGACCCAACTGGTCACGCCGACCACACGTCCTGGCGTGAGCTGGGCCTCGATGGTCACCCTGGCCAACGGCGACGTCCTGTCCTTTGGCGGCATGGACGCCACGAACCAGGCGACGGGTGAAACCTGGCTCTTCGACGGGTCCGATTGGAGCCGGCTCGATGATGCGGGGTCGCCACCGGCCCGCGTCCTGGCATCGATGTCGGTCCTCCCGAACGGCAACGTGGTGCTCTTCGGAGGCGCGGGCGCGGATTACGCCTCCCTCAGCGACACGTGGATCTTCGACGGCGCCCGCTGGACCGAACAGCATCCGACGAACGCACCCCCGGCCCGTTTCGGCGCATCGATGGCGGCGCTCGGGGACGGAAACCTCCTGTTGTTCGGAGGAACCAGCTTCGGCGGGACCGTCTCAGCGGGCGACACCTGGACCTTCGACGGAACCGATTGGACGCTTCAGGCCCCCGACCCCTCGCCCGCGGCCCGCTCGGTGGCTTCGATGGTGACGCGGCCCGATGGCACCGTCGTGCTGGTCGGGGGAACCGACACGTCGACCGACACGACCTATTACGACACCTGGGTCTGGACGCCCTAGACCGCGCAATCAACGTTTGCGCGACCGGATCGCACCCGACTGCGGGGCTGACCGCAGCGACCTCACCACCCATGGTGGGTGTCCGGTCCTCGCCGTGGCTGCCGTCGAAAGGTGCGTGGCCCCGGGACCGGCACCTTCGAAGAATTTGAACCTAGGTCTTGACGGTTACCTGCAAAGTGCAGTATGTACGGAGGAGATCAACCAACGAGGGGATCATCGATGAGCGGACTTCCAGTGCGATCGAGTGGGTCGAGCGCGGCAGGTCCGGCTCATCGCCCGACCCGACGAGGCCTGCGGCTGGTCGTCTTCGGGGGCTTGATCGCAGCCGCATTGGCCCTGGCTTCCTGCCAGCCCCACGGTGCCGCGCTGCAGGGTCGCATCACCCTCACCGAAGGGGGCCACTTCGCTGGAATCCAGGTTCGCGTCTACTCGTCGACGACCGAGTCGATCGTGGCCACGACGCACACCGACCGCGATGGTGACTATTCATTCATGCCTGCCATGGTCGCCGAGGGCACCTACCGGATCCTGTTCTCGGAAGACTCCTGGTGGCATGGAGCGACCGGCTGGGCCGACGCGACCGACGTCACGGTCACTGCAGGCTCCACACGGACCATCGACGCCACGATCGACGAGGCCACGGGATCAGTTGCCGGGATGGTCACCGACGGCACGGATCCCCTTGCGGACGTGCACGTCACCGCTCGAACCATGGAGTTCGACCAGCCCATCGCCGACACGGTCACCAGGGCCGACGGCACCTACCGCTTCGCTGCCCTGCCCGTAGGGGGCTATCGGTTCCGGTTCACCCTTCACGGCCATACGACGCGCTATTCATCGAGTGTCGCGAAGTTGGTGGATGCGCCGATCATCACCGTGGGTGACGGCAGCACGATCACCGGCGTCGACACGACCTTGATCGGTGAAGCATCGATCAGCGGGATCATCTCGGACGGATCGGCACCCGTCGAGGGTGGGGTCGTCTTGATCACCGACTTGCAGAACGGCCTCAGGAGGAGTCTTGCGGTCACCTCCGCCAACGGTCGGTTCACCTTCGGTGAGCTGAACGCGGGACAGTACGCCATATCGTGGTACGACGCCCCCGCTGACGAAATCGCTTACTACGGCTGGAACGGTGACGGCCCGCAAGAGCCGGCGGCCGTCACCGTGCCGTCCGGTGGCACCGTCGACCTCGGCACGCTCGAGTGGGGAACCTCGTTCTATCCACCGACGGCTCCGAGCGCGGTGACCGCGACCGCTGGTGCCGAGCTGGCCGTCGTCAACTGGCAGCCTCCAGCCGGCATCGGCGGGAAGGCCATCACGGGCTACACGGTCACTTCGGATCCCGGCGCCAAGACCTGCACCACGGCCGGCGCGCTGAGGTGCGGCATCAGTGGGCTGACAAGCGGGACGACCTACACCTTCACCGTGACCGCAACGAACGCGATCGGCGACGGTCCGGCCTCGGCATCGACGGCGCCGGTCATCCCGACGACCACGGCACAGTGGCAGCAGGTGATGACACCGGCCTACGACGCCCCCTCGGGGCGTTCCATGCCGGCCATGGCACCGCTCGGCGACGGACGGGTCGTGCTGTACGGCGGCGCTCTCGATCTCGAAAAGCCGTCCGGTGACACCTGGGTCTGGAGCGACGACGCCTGGACCCAACTCCACCCGACCACGGCGCCCGACCCGCTTGTGAGAGCTTCGATGGCGAGCCTCCCCGGCGGCGGCGTCATGTTGTTCGGGGGAACCTCCGTTTCGGGCGGGAGGCCGTCGAATGAGACCTGGATCTTCGACGGGATGTACTGGAACCGCCCGGACCTGACGACCGCTCCCTCCCCGCGATCGGCCGCGGCGATGACCACGTTGTCGAACGGTGACGTCCTGCTGTTCGGCGGCCTGGGAGGCGATTCCGCTCCGCTGGACGATACGTGGATCTTCGATGGGTTCACCTGGACCGAGCTCGACCCGGGCACATCGCCGCCTGCGCGGATGGACTCGACGATCGCCACGCTGCCCGGCGGTGAGGCAGTTCTCTTCGGCGGCACCTCGGACGGCACCACGGTGATGGACGACACGTGGGTCTTCGACGGCACCACCTGGCACGATGTCGATCCCACGACCGCGCCTCCGGGCCGTATCGGTGCCGCGATGGTGGCACTGGGAGACGGTGGGGTGGTGCTGTTCGGCGGCGGCGACTTCGGTTCGCTGACCTCCTTCGACGACACCTGGACCTTCGACGGCACCGACTGGACGGCGCAGGACCCGTCGACCGTCCCGCCGGCGCGGTACGGAGCTGCCGCCGCGACGACCTCTGACGGTGAAGCGCTCGTCTTCGGCGGGCTCGACCTCGCCAACATCAGCGAAGGCGACGATGGAAACGTACCGAACGACACGTGGGTCTTCGACGGCA
>DASSYG010000303.1:0-3019 GCA_035703405.1 Acidimicrobiales bacterium
CCCGGACGGTGGGTGTACCGATCGTTGACCGTGAACTACCGGACACCCGCCGAGATCATGGCCGTCGCCGCGGGTGTGCTCGCCGAGTTCGCACCCGGCATCGCACCGCCGGAATCGGTCCGTGCCTCGGGTTCGGCGCCCTGGTCCAGGTTCGTCGACCGGGACGAATCACGGCTCGCTGTAGAAGAATTCGTGAGGGACGAAGCCCTCATGGAAGGGACGAGCATCGTGATCGGCCCGCCGGACGTCGCCGGCGCGGTACTGCCCTCGGAGACCAAGGGCCTCGAATTCGACGCGGTCCTCGTCGTCGAACCCGAACGGATCCTCGCCGAGGGACCGCGCGGGGCAGCGGAGTTGTATGTTGCGCTGACCCGTGCCACCCAGCGTCTCGGTGTCCTGCACCGCGCACCGTTGCCGGAGATCCTGTCAGGTCTCACGGCCAGAACCCCGCTCACGCGGTGAACCAGGACCGAGGCCCTGGGTCAGGGCCGAAACCTGACCTGGGCCTGGGTTTTTCCGAGCACCGTGCGGCCCTCGTAGCTCACCGTGATGTCGATCCGCGCCGTGTGTCCATCGGGGTCGAGTCGGGCGACCTTGGCGGAGATCGACAGGGTCGCGCCGTCGACCGGGTCGACGACCACAGGTCGCGTGAACCGTGTCTCGTACGAGATCACCGCGGTGGGATCGCCGATCCAGTCCACCACGACCTGCAGTGCCAGGGCTGCGGTGAGCATCCCGTGCGCGAGCACCCCGGGGAGGCCGACCTCGGCGGCGGTGACGGCGTTGTAGTGGATCGGATTCAGATCGACCGACGCGCCCGCATAGCGCACCAGGTCGTCGCGGGTGATCTTCGGTTCGGCCTTGGCAACGACGGCACCGACCTCGAGGTCGCCGAACGCGTGGCCGGCGGGAAGGCTCATGCGTCACCTCGATGCAGGAAGCTCGAGGTCACCGTCGCGACCAGCGCGCCGGTCTCGTCGCAGACTTCGCAGATTGTCGAGAGGAACGAATTGCCCGCGCGCTCGGACACGTCGACGATGGTCAACGTGGTCGACAGGTCGTCGCCTGCGACGATGGGCCGACGGTATTCGATCTTCTCCGAACCGTGGACTACCCGGTGCAGCTCGATGCCGGTGCCGGGGGACTCCATCAGCTGGGTCACGGCCGGACCCAGCACCACGGTGCTGAAGGTCGGTGGTGCGACCACATCGGCGAACCCGGCGGCGCGGGATGCCTCGACGTCGTGATGGAGCGGGTTCGTCGAGCGCACGGCGCGGGCGAATTCACGGATCTTCTCGCGGCCGACGAGATAGTTCGTCGGTGGGAAGACCCGACCTGCGAGATCAGGGTTCAGTGGTGCCATCCGCCGAGCTTATCGGGCCGCGAGGCCGGGGCGGTGCCGGAATCGTCCGTTGCGGCCGACAATCGCTGCGCGAACAGCCGGCAGGAGCGTAGAAGTGCCTCGCTGCCATCGATCCTGAAGTCGGCATCGACGAAGGCGAGAATGAGGACGAGCCACTGCCACGAGTCCACATCGAGGCCGGCAGCGGTGCGATCGTCGTTCGCCGAGCGGATCCGGGCTTCCTGGAACTTCAGTGCGTCGACGACGTGCTCGACCGGCGCGTCGACCAGCAGATCCACCGGTTCCTTGCCACGGCGGAGGTTCCGGCGAAGGTATTCCGACGCCGAGTCGGCCGGCAGATCCCGTACCGGGTAGCGGTGTCCGGTACGGACCGGTTCGTGCAGGCGGTCGACCCGGAAGACGCGCCAGTCCTTGCGTCGGGTGTCCCAGCCCATCAGGTACCAGCGCAGGAGATGGTGGATCTGGCGGTACGGGTCGACGCGTCGTTCGGTGGCGTTCCCCGCTGCATCGACATAGCGGAAAGTGATCGTCTCCCGGTGCGCGATGGCCTCGGCGACGATGCTCAGATGCTGTGCGGTCACCGTGGGTGCCTGTTGGGGGCTCGTCTCGAGCCCGGCGCGGATCGCGGTGAGCAGCGGGCGGAGCCGCGTGGGAA
Source organism: Acidimicrobiales bacterium (assembly GCA_035703405.1). Lineage (GTDB taxonomy): Bacteria > Actinomycetota > Acidimicrobiia > Acidimicrobiales > Iamiaceae > JAFDWI01. The sequence continues at coordinate 2,019 of DASSYG010000303.1, forward strand.
GGAACTGGTCGAGTTTGCCGTACGCGCGGGACGCCGCATCGTCGATGCCGTCTGTCGCCCCATCGTCGATGCCACCTTCCGCGAGCCCCACAGAGGCGAGTGAGGCGAGCGCCAGCAGTGTGGCGACGGCTTCGTCGTCGTCGAGAACCAGCGGTGGCATCGTTCGTCCGGCGGCGAGTCGGTAGAAACCGCCGGGACCGGGCTGTGTCTCGACCGGGTACCCGTACCCGCGAAGACGGTCGACGTCACGGCGCACCGTCCGCGGACTGACTTCGAGCCGGCGTGCGAGTTCGTCGCCGCCGATCGCGCGGCCGGTCTGCAGAAGCGACAGCAGTCCGAGCATCCGTTTCGTCACGTCGGCCATGCCCCGATCATCCCCGAAAATGCGGTCAGGATCCGGCCGTATCCGGTCGTACCGTCGAGGCATGGCAGCAACGCGACACATCACCGTTCGCAGGGCACACACCAACAACTTGGCCGACCTCGACCTCGACATTCCACGCCACCGGCTCGTCGTTGTCGTCGGTGTGTCCGGCTCGGGCAAATCGTCACTGGTGTTCGACACGATCGCCGCCGAGGCGGGGCACCAGCTGAGCGAGACGTTCCCGCCGTTCACCAGGAACCGGCTGCCGAAATGGACCCGGCCCGACGTCGAACACATCGCGGGTCTGACCCCCGTCATCGTCATCGATCAGCGCAGGATCGGCGGCAATGCCCGTTCGACCGTCGGCACCATCACCGATACCTGGACCTACCTGCGATTGCTGTACTCGCGCACCGGGACACCGTATGTGGGCGAATCGAATTGCTTCTCGTTCAACGACCCCGCTGGAATGTGCGCCACCTGCTCGGGCCTGGGTGAAGTCGTCGCCAGTGCGGTCGAACGCTTCCTGGACCTCGACAAGTCGCTCGCCGACGGCGGCATCGTGCTCCCGGGCTTCGGCCACGGCGGGTACTGGTACTCGTTGTACGCCGATATCGGCACGTTCGACGCTCGAACC
>DASSYG010000039.1:0-7196 GCA_035703405.1 Acidimicrobiales bacterium
CTGTACCCCCTTGGCGCCGAAGCCGTTGTCGGGCTCCAACCAGGCGATCGACACCACGGCGTCGCCCGACGCGAGCCGCGGGAGCCACGCCGAGCGCTGTTCGTCGGTGCCGGCCCGGGCGATCACGCCGGCGGCGAGTACCGAGGTGACGAACCACGGTGATGGGACGAGGGAGCGACCGAGTTCCTCGGCGACCACGACGGCTTCGAGCAGGGTCATGGCCGACCCACCATGGGCTTCGTCGATCAACAGACCACACAGGTCCGACTTGGCGAGCTGTTGCCAGAACTCGTCCGCGTAGCCCTTCGGGTCGTCCTCGAGGTCGCGAACGCCGGCGGCGATGGCCGGGGTGGCGCAGATGCCACGCACCACGTCACGAAGCATGTCCTGTTCGGGAGTGAAATCGAGATCCATCGCGTCAGATCCTTCCAGCGGGTTGAGCGGACGAGCAGAATGAAAAGCGTTCGTTTTGGGTGCCACTGTGTGCCGTTTCACGGCCGGTTGTGGCACCCAAAACGTGGGAAGGGGCGGATGAGGCGCGGGCGGTCACGGGGCCCAACGCTCGCCGGTGCGTGCCCACGGGTTGTCATCGGGAGCGACCGGCAGCGCCATGCGGGCCTTGCACGTGGTCTTCACGTCGCCGTCCACGGTCACCGCGACGTCGAGGTCGACCCAGCCACAGCCCGTGGCATCGGAGGAGAGTTGGGTGACGGTGGCGTCGAAGACCATCTCGTCGCCCGGGAAGATCGAGCCGAGCATGCGGAAGGTCATGCGACCGAGACGTCCCTTGGGGCCGGACCAGTCGGTGAGGAAGCGTTCGAACCAGTGCGCGAGGTTCGGGGTGTTCACGAAGATGTCGCGGGTGCCGTTGCGGCGGGTCGCGAACGCGTAGTCGTGGTGCATGGGGCGCCAGTCCCGAGCGGCGATCGCGCCGAGCACGACGGTGGTCGCGCTCACGCCCTGGCGCAGGCTCGGAAGCCGCTCACCTTCGGTCACCTGGGTCAGCTCACGCGAGGCACTGCCCGTGGGCCGGGTCGTGTCACCGGGCGGCGCGCCGATCAGCGCCGGGTCGATCTCGGTTGGCTCGACCGGCGTGTTCACGCCACCGTCCTGGTCGGCGCGGCGGTAACCGAACCCGGTGTAGGACTCGGTCGCGACCAGCTCACCGGCGGGGTTGTGGTATTCGACGTCGATGACCCAGAAGCGACCGCTCCCGAGTTTCGTCGTCTTCTCGGCCGACACCGACCGCAGGATCTGGTGGGTGTCGAGCAGGTCTCCGGGGCGCACCGGAGTGTGAAAGACGATCGTGTTGTCGCTCATCACGGCTTCGGGCAGACCGAGACGGTCCTTCAGGTCGAAGTGCACTTGGAGAGGCAGCGCGCCCTCGGTCCGGTTCGGCGCCCAGTGATGCGGGCGGAACCAGACCGAGATCATCGATGGTGGGGCGATCGGGCCGCCGGTGAGTTCAGCGGCGACGGCGGGGTCCCAGAACAGAGGATTGCCGTTCTCGACCGAGGCGCAACCCGTGAACACGTAGCCCATCTCGACGGGGAAGGTGCCGGACTCGGCGTACTGGATCTGGCCGATCGACGCGGTGATCTCGGCGGGTAGGTCGTCGGTGGTCGTGGTTTCACTCGTCCTGGCAGGCGTTCCTTCCAGTCCGATACGTCGTTTTGGGTGCCACTTTGTGCCGTTTGGGGGTCGGTTCGGGCACCCAAAACGGGGAGGGGAGTGTGAGGGCGGTCATGCGACGACCCCGGCGGTGCGTAGCTCGGTGATCGCTGCCGGGGTGAGGCCGGCCTCGGCGAACACGGCATCGGTGTCGGTGATGGTCACATCGGGCACAGGGGTCACCTCTGGCGCCGGATCCATCCCGGCGAGCAGCGGCCCGAGTTGTCGGAAGCGGCCATGGACGGGATGTTCGGCCTCGACGAACACCCCACGGGCGACGAGCTGGGGGTCCGAGACGACCGAGGCGATGTCGTTGACCGGAGCGATGCAGGTGTCGGCGGGACCGAGGGCTTCGAGCCATTCGGATCTGGCGCGTGCGGCGAACGCGGTGGTGAGCGCGGCGCGGATCCGGGGCTGGGCGGCATCGTCGAGCTGTGCATCGATCCATTCGTCACACCCCAGGCCACGGCACAGATTCGCGAAGAACGCGGGCTCGATCGCGCCGACCGCGACCCACGCCCCATCCGCGCACTGATAGGCGCCGTAACAGGCGTAACGACCCGAGAGGATGTCGTGGCCCGGCCCGGGTTCGCTGCCGGTCGCCAGGTGCTCGTCGACGATGAGCGAGGTGAGGTTCAACACGCCGTCGGTGATCGACACATCGAGGTGTTCGCCGTGGCCGGTGGTCTGGCGGCGGAGCAGCGCGGCGAGGATCGCGATCACCGCGTGCATCCCCCCGCCCGCCGAGTCGGCGAACGTGGCGCCGGGCAGGCCCGGCTTGTCGTCGGGGGCGCGCTCGGCGTTCCACAGCGCGCCGGCGACGGCCTGGTAGTCGATGTCGTGGCCGGCGGTCGCTGCCCGCGGACCGGTCTGGCCGTAGCCGCTGGTGGAGCACACGATGAGCTCGGGTCGGGTGGCGGCGAGCACGGCGAACCCGAGACCGAGTCGGTCCAACACCCCGGGGCGGAACGACTCGATCACCACATCGGCCGATGCGACGAGCCCCAGGAACGCTTCACGACCGGCGTCGGCCTTCAGGTCGATCTGCACGCGTCGCGTGCCACGTTGCCCCGAGTACGCGTAGTACGCGGGCACGATCTGACGCTGCGCGTCGCGGGGGACCGGTGCGACTTTGACGATGTCGGCGCCATAGTCGGCCAGGATCGCCGAGGCCCGTGCTGCGGGGCCGACCGACGCGAGGTCGAGCACACGCACACCGGCAAGAGCCGACGGTGGGGGAGTGGACATGGACCGTGTGTTCCGGGTCGGTTCAGAAGTTCTTGGGCAGCCCGAGGCCGCGTCGGTCGATGATGTTGCGCTGGATCTCCGACGACCCGCCGCCGATAGTGTCGATGACCGTGTAGCGGTAGGTGGATTCGGCGCGGCCTTTCATCGGCGCATCCGGAGTCTTTACCCGTAACTGGCTGCCGGGTCCGCCGATGTCCATCGACGCGTCGGCCAGGCGCTGGGAGAACTCGGTGGCGAACAGCTTGTATTCGGACGACTCGACCGTGGGCGGTGCGACGTTCCCGCCGGCTTTGTTGGCGGCTTCACCCTTCATCGACTCGGCCACCACCTTGAGTCCCATGACCCGGGCGACCGCCGCTTCGGTGTGCAGACGCGCGAGCCGTTGGCGGATCACCGGGTCGTCCTTGAGGAGTTCTCCATCGCGTGTCGTGGTTTTCACGTGGTCGGTGAGTACCTCGAGGCGCTGTTGCATCGGCGAGAACGTGAACATCGTGAAGCGCTCGAGGTCGAGCGCCTGGGAGATGTACTGGAAGCCGTGGTTCACCTCGCCGACCACGTAGGCGTCGGGCACGAAGACGTCGTCGAGGAAGACCTCGTTTGTGCGTTCGTCGCCCATCGTCCAGATGCCATTGATTGTGATGCCCGGTTGGTCGAGCGGCACGAGCATGAGCGTGATGCCGTGGTGCTTGTTGGTCGGGTCGGTGCGGGTGCCGAGCCAGTACCACTCGGCGAAGTGCGCCGAGGTGGTCCAGGTCTTCTGGCCGTTCAAGATCCAGCCGTCCACGCCGTCTTTGGTGTGGCGTTCGGCTTTGAGCTTCATCGACGCGGCGTCCGAGCCGGCGTTGGGTTCGGAGTAGCCGACGGCGAACTCGATCTCGTTGCGCAGGATCTGGGGGAGGAATTCGGCCTTCATGTCGTCGGTGCCGTTGTGGATGATCGTCTTGCCGACGATCCCGACGCCTTTGCCGATCTGGGGGCCGCCGCGGCGGGCGAGCGCCTCGTTCAGCAGGTATTCGTAGACGCCTTCACCATCGGAGCCGCCATAGATCTCGGGCCAGGTCATGCCGAGCCAGCCCTTGTCTCCCATCTTCGCCATGAACGCGCGTCGCTTCGGTGTGTCGACGATCTGAGCCATGTTCTCCCGGGTGACGTCGAAGACCTCCGGGTCGTCGTTGGCGTCGAGAAACGCCTCGACCTCGTCGCGAAAGGCGAGCTGTTCGGGGGAGAAGTCGAAGTTCACCGGTGCTCCTGAGTGACGGCTGGGGACGGCATGCCCGGGGTCATCGTCGATATCTGACGACCCGTCAGAAACTAGCGGATCGCGCGTCGAAGGGCAATGTGAACGAAGCGGAATGAATGCTCGGCCGCGCTCGGTGGCGCAATGGTTACGCTACGTACCGTGAGCAAAAAATACCCTGCGGCGGGGTTGACAAGAGTCACGTCCAGCGCGACGGTCGGTTCCGCTAGGTCGTTCGGCCTAGGACACGCCCACAAGGAGAACCAGCTTCAATGATCCCCTCCCGCCGCCGAATCCGGCTTCCCGTCCTCGCATCAGCCGTCGCCCTGGCACTTGCCGCCGCTACCTTCGCTGCCGCACCATCTGGTGCCGCCACGACCGTTCCGATCCATTGGCAGGTGAACGCCTCGACCCACATCAGGTCGCTGAACATGGATGTGCAGATCCCGACCGGCACCTTCGACGGTGAAGTCGATCTGGCAACGGGTGATCTCACTGGTCACCTGAACCTGCCGCCGGCATCGAAGACGATAAGGCTGTTCGGACTGCCGCTTGCCTCGACCACGTTCGCGATGAGCGAGAACGGACCGATCACCGGTCACGTCGACCTGGCCACGATGACCGTCACCGTGAACTCGTCGTTCAACTTCGCAATCACCCAGGCGTCGGCATCGTTCCTGCCCTGGTTGAACCTGGTGGGCAATTCCTGCAAGGGCAAGAGCCCGATCAACGTCGCGATGACCGGACCGGTGGACCTCACCGGTGCCTCGACCTTCAGCGCGGAGTACGCGTTGCCCAAGCTGAAGAACTGTGGACTCGCGACGCCGTTGCTGAACGCCATCATCCCTGGCGGCGGTAACACCTTCACGGCGACATTCGCTCCCGCACCATGATCATCTGCTGAGCAACCATTGCCTTGCGCTGCCGGCGCCGGTCCGCATCGACCTGAGGATCAGGTCGTCTCGGGCCGGCGCGGCGGCGCGTCCGGCCGATGGGGATCTCGTGGCGTGGCGCGGTCCCAGCGAGTGGCACCGGGGCGTGGCAACATGCCCACATGGAGATCACCGCAGCAGTCCTTCGCGCCCCTGACGGACCCTATGGACTCGAACGGGTCCAACTCGACGAACCCGCCGACGGTGAGGTCGTCGTTCGTATCGTCGGCGCCGGGCTCTGTCACACCGATCAGTTGCCTCGCCAGTTGGGCCTGGTCCCGATCGTGACCGGTCATGAGGGCGCGGGAGTCGTCGAAGCGGTTGGCCCCGGAGTCGGACGGGTGAAGGTCGGCGATCACGTCGTGTGTTCCTACGACTCGTGTGGTGAGTGCGCGGCGTGTGGCCGGGGTGAGCCGTGGAACTGTGAAACGTTCATGATGCGCAACCTCACCGGCCGTGACGTGAACTGGGGGACCCGCATGCGCGACGCGCAAGGCGAGGAGATCTCATCCCGATGGTTCGCGCAGTCATCGCTTGCCACCCACGCCCTCGTGCCCGAGCGCAACGTCGTCGTGGTCGATTCGTCACTGTCGTTGGAGTTGCTCGGCCCGTTGGGTTGTGGCCTGCTGACCGGTGCCGGGTCGGTCCTCGAAGCCCTGGCGGTCGGATCAGGTGACAGCCTCGTCGTCTTTGGTGCCGGTGCCGTCGGATTGGCCGCGGTGATGGCGGCTGCCGCAGTGGGTGCCGAACGGATCGTGGCGGTGGATCTGCAGCCCAAGCGCCTGGAACTCGCGACCGAACTCGGCGCCAGCGACACCGTCGCCGGAGACGTCGACAACCTCGGCGGCGAGTTGATGGGCGTGCTCGGGGGCTTGGCCGACTACAGCTTCGACACGACCGGCGTGCCCTCGGTCATCTTGGCGGCGCTCGGGATCCTGCGCCCGGGCGGCCACGCCGGGCTGGTCGGGATCCAGACCGGGGATCTCACCCTCGACGCGGGTGCGCTCGTCGGCAAGACGGTCACCAGCATCCTCGAAGGCAACTCCGACCCACACGTCGTCATCCCGAGACTGATCGAACTGTGGCAGGACGGCAAGTTCCCGATCGAACGGCTGGTGCAGACCTTCCCGCTTGCGGCGATCAACGAAGCCGAGGAGGCATCGCTGTCGGGCGAAGTGATCAAGCCGGTCCTGGTTCCGGGTTGATCGATACCGCGGAGGTCGAGCCGCCGGGCGAGACCGAAGTGCCGTGCATGTTCGCCAGCCGTTGCTTGGCGAAGGACGACGGCGACCGGCGACTGACCTGAGCCGTGCCCGCGGGCATGACGCGCGGCGCTCCCGACCGACGCCGCGTGCTCCCACGGGAGCGCGGACGCGTCCGACCCGTCCAGCCGCGTCCGTTACCGCCCGAATCTGTCGAACGGGACGCTCACGATCTCCTGAAGCGACGATGCACGGCTGCACCCAGTGCCCGGCGGTCGAGTTTGTGGCCGGGGGTGAGCGGCAGCGCAGCCATGATTTCGATATCCTCGGGGAGCTTGAAGCGGGCCAGGTCGTGCGCGGCGAAGCTCCGGAGCTCATCCAGGGTCGGCGGGTGGTCCGGGTCGGCCGGGACGACCACAGCGACCCCGCGGTTGCCCATCACCTCATCGCGTCGTGGCGCGATCGCGACCTCACGCACTTTGGGGTGGTCGGCGAGCACCGCCTCGACCTGGGCGGGGAAGACGTTCTCACCGCCGCGCAGGTACATGTCCGAATCCCGACCGACGAGGCGCAGGCAACCGTCGTGGTCGATCGCCCCGACGTCACCGGTGTGCAGCCAGCCGTCCTGCAGAGCGCGCGCCGTGGCCATCGGGTCGCGCCAGTAGCGATCCATAGCGGCGTCCGAGCGCAGGCACACTTCGCCGATGGTGCCCGCGGGCACATCCCGACCATCGTCGTCACGGATCGCCAGACGCATTCCGGGTCGGGGTCGACCCACGGTGTGGAACGCCTCGGCGTCGGGGGCGTCGAAGGCGGTCCCGGTGCCCACGCCGCCCGACTCGGTCGAGGAATACCGGATCGAATACGCCGCGCCGAACCGTTCGCGGGCCTCGGTGACCAGCGCCG
>DASSYG010000063.1:0-5245 GCA_035703405.1 Acidimicrobiales bacterium
AAATTTCCAACCTGGTCGCGCGGATGGGTCCTCTACGGCGAGGCCCAGCTCGGCCGCTTCGGCCAGCGCGGCGCGCAGCTCGGCGAACAGGGCGGGCGGCGCCGCGATGGTCAGACGCTCGTCGGGAGGATCGTCGGTCAATCCGGCGAGCCGGCATCCGGACTCGGCAGCGACGAGTCCGCCGGCCGCGAGGTCCCAGGGTTTCAGGCCGGATTCGAAGTACCCGTCGAGCCGTCCGGCAGCCACGTAGCACAGGTCGAGCGCGGCTGCGCCGAGTCGACGGATGTCCCGGATCTGGTGGATCAGGCCCGCCACGACCCGGCCCTGGTCCCGTCGACGCTCGGCGAGATACGAAAAACCGGTGCCGATGAGCGCGTGGCCGAGATCGACAGGACCCGACGGACGCAGCGGACGACCGTTGCACGTCGAACCACCGCCGAGGGTCGCCCGGAACGTCTCACGCCCGATGGGGTCACTCACCACGCCGGCCACGACCCGACCGCCATGCGTGGCGGCGATCGAGATGTTGAACCCCGCCAGGCCGTAGACGAAGTTCGTCGTCCCGTCGATCGGATCGATGATCCAGGTCACGCCGCTCGTGCCGTTCCGGGTGCCGGACTCCTCCGCGAGGATCGCGTCGTGGGGGCGTGCCGCTAGGAGGCGATCGATGATCCTGGCCTCGACCGCGCGGTCCGTCGCGGTCACCAGGTCTGTCGACGACGACTTGGTGTCGGCGATCCTCACCTCGTCGTCGATCACACTCCGGACGTACTCGGCGGCGTCGAGAGCGCAGGATTCGGCGAGGTCGACCAACGCGGTGATCGCTTCGGGATCCTCGACGTCGAGTGGCTGCATCTCTCCAGCATGGCCGACGCGCCGCCGGCGCCGACGGGTCGTAGCAGGCGGGTACCGGGGCGCACCGGGCCCCGAACTAGTTTCATGCCGCGTGGACGACATCTTCGACCTGGTGCCCGAGCGGGCGATGGCAGTGTTCGCCCATCCCGCCGACGCCGAGATCGCGTGCGGGGCGACGCTGGCCCGCTGGGCCGCGTCGGGTTGTGCGATCGACCTGGTCATCTGTACACGCGGTGACAAGGGCAGCCACGAACCGGGCTCCGAGGCGTCCCAGGTCGCCGCGACCCGCACCGCCGAGGTCGACCGGGCCGCGCTGGAGCTGGGGCTCGCCGGTCACGAGATGCTCACCAATCTCGACGGCGAAGTGACGAACTCGACCGAGCTGCGTGCCCTGTTGGTTGCCAGGATCAGGTCCCGACGTCCCGAGGTCGTGTTCGGTCACGACCCGACCGCGGTGTTCATCGGATCCGACTACGTCAACCACCGGGACCATCGCGAAGTCGGCTTCGCGCTCGTCGATGCCGTCGCCCCAGCCGCCGGGTCACCGCTGTATTTTCCCGACGCCGGAAAGCCGCACCACGTGAGCACTCTGCTGCTGAGTGGCACGCTCGAGGCCGACGCCTGGGTCGAGGTGGCCGACCACGTCGACGCCAAGGTCGCCGCGTTGCGGTGTCACCGTTCGCAACTCGCCGGAGACGCGTCGGGGGTCGAGACCCTGGTGCGCCAGCGGGCCAGCGAAGGGCGGGAGCGAACCGGACTGGAGCGCAGCGAGGCCTTCCGGCGAATCAACCTCGGCTGAGAGGACCGTCACCGGCGTCGGGCAGCGACCCTCCGGCACCGGGGGGCCGCTACCGGCGCAGTTTTTCGCCGGTTCGTGGGTTGACCCCGTGCTGGAGGGTCCGCCATTCGTTCACAGCGCGCAGCACCAAGGTGGCGACCACGGCGATTCCGAGCGCGCAGACGACCGCGCCGACGAGCGCTCCGACCGCTTCACCCACGGCGGTATCACCGCTCATCTGCAAGCGCACGAACGCCCAGCCGATCGACCCGCCGAGCAGTCCGCCACCACAGATCGCGAGGAACGACAGGATCCTGATCTGGCGGGGTGCCACTGCGGTGACCATCGATGGCGTTCGGGCATCGGACATGGGGCGCGATGTTAGGAGACTGCGTCCTTGCGAAGCGACGACGATTCCTCGAAGATTCGGCAAACGGCATTGCTCAGCAGCCTCTTGGAGCACGACTCGACCGGTCGGCCCGGTGTGCCGGTGGACCCGGACGAGGCGAGACCCGACGATGCGTGGATGGTGCACCAGACTGGATGACGTGGACCACGACGCCGTCGACCGTCGAAAGCGATGAGGACCTCGCCGGTCGTCCTCCATCTCGACATGGACGCGTTCTTCGCCTCCGTCGAGATCCTGCGGCATCCCGAACTGCGCGGTCGGCCGGTGGTCGTCGGGGGCGACGGGGAGCGAGGCGTGGTCGCGGCGGCCTCCTATGAGGCCCGGGCGTACGGGATCTTCTCGGCGATGCCGAGTGTCCGGGCTCGTCGGTTGTGTCCGGATGCGGTGTTCCTTCACGGCGACCACGCCCACTACTCGGAGGTGAGTCGGCGGATCATGGCCGTGCTCACCGACGTCACCCCGCTGGTCGAACCCCTCTCGCTCGATGAGGCGTTCTGCGACGTCACCGGGGTCCTGCATGCCCACCCCGACGTGGCATTCCTGGGCGAGGAGCTCAGACGACGCATCCGCGACGCAGAAGGTCTGGAGTGCGCGGTCGGCGTCGGACCGTCCAAGTTCGTCGCGAAACTGGCGTCCAAGCGGGCGAAACCGCGTATCGGTCGACCGGGGAGCGGACCGGGGCGCGGCGTCGGAGTCCTCGTCGTCACGCCCGCACACCAGCAGGCGTTCCTGGACGAGTTGGGAGTGCAGGAGATCTGGGGCGTCGGCCCGGCGACCCTGCGTCGGTTGAGCGAGATCGGTGTGCGCACCATCGGTGAGCTCGCGACCATCCCCGCGGCCGTGTTGGAACGACGCTTCGGCCGAGCGAGCGGCAGGCAGCTCCATGCACTTGCGCGCGGCATCGATCCCCGTCCGGTCGTTGCCGATCGCTCGCCCAAGTCGGTCGGCCACGAAGAGACCTACGTGCGTGATCTCGTCGCTCGGGGTGACCTGCAGACCGAGATTCTGCGCCTGGCCGACGCCACCGCGGCCCGACTGCGCGACCACGACCTGGTGGCCCGGACCGTGCATCTCAAGGTGCGGTTCGCTGATTTCACCACGATCACCAGGTCGCGTACCTTCGCCGAGCCGACCGGCTCGTCGCGAGAGCTGGCGACCGCCGCACGGCATCTGCTCACCGACGTCGACGTGGGCCGGGGGGTGCGGCTACTCGGGGTCACCGCCTCGAACCTCAGCGGGGAATCGTCGGCACTCCAACTCACCCTCGACGTCGACGCCGACGCCCACTGGCGAGAGACCGAGCAGGTGATGGACGATGTCCGTGCCCGCTTCGGTGCCGGTGCGATCGCGCCTGCAGCGCTCATCACCGACGGCGCGGTCGAGGTCCGCCGACGGGGCGATCAGCAGTGGGGGAAGTCCACGTCGGCATCGTCCGAGGAGGATCCCGACCGGTGACACCGGGCGTGGCCCCCGGCTTCTGCTCGAAACTCCCTCGAGAATCGAGAATCGACCGAAACGGCCGAGAAGTCGCGCCGTCGACGTTGAAGGACGGTGATCTCTGTGCGAGACTGACAGCGCCCTCCGAGTGATCCCGGTCGTGGACAAGGGGGCGGAAGATGCCACTATCCGAAGACGAACAACGCATCCTCGATCAGATCGCCGCGGACTTCCATGAGCGCGATCCTGAACTCGCGGGCGAGTTGGAGAATTCGACGGTCTGGAGACACGCGCTGGGTCAGATGAAGTGGGCGGCAGTCCTGTTCGTGATCGGCGTTGCCATCCTGGTGATCGCACTGGCCACCGCCTCGAGCTTCTTCGTGTCCTTCGGCGGCTTTCTCGTGATGCTCGTGGCGGCGCTGTGGTTCGAACGCAACGTCGGCAAGCTCGGCCGGGCCGGCTGGAACCACTACCGCGCCCGCGGTGGCCATGCCGGCTTCCGTGACTATCTGAACAACCAGCAGGACCGCCTCCGCGACCGCTTCCGCGCCGACGAATAGACGGGCGGCCAGTCGGCCACAGCGGTCAGTTCATGGAAGGCCCGAGCCTCGGATCGAACCACCCGATCACCTTCGCCCAACGGGAGCGATGATCGTGTGCGACCTGCTCGATGCGCGCCGCGGCATCGGTCGCCTCTCGCACGTCGTGGTCGGTGATGCCCGCGCCGTTCCAGGCGGCCGCGCTGGCGAGGTCGCCGAGTCGCCGGGCCAGTACACCCGGCCCATCCGGGCCCAGAATGTTGTCGATCCGGTGCGCCAGACGGTCCCCGACGTCCCGGTCGGTGTCGATGAGACGCCGCGTGAATCCGAGCGGACGCCACGCGTGGATCGTCTCGGCCCACACCAGGCGTAGCCGGCGCGCGGGCGTGTCGGCGACGCGCCACCGGCGTCGACGGCGCAGCCACCGGACGATCGGCCCCGCGCCCACCACACCGACGGCGATGAGGCCGATGACGAGCGCCGTGGGCGACGGCCCGGACGACGGTGATTTCGGAGTCGTCGGCGGGAAGGGCGGAGTCGCCTGGGACGGAGCAGTGGTGGACGGCGATGGGGGAGCGGTTGTCGGCACCGCCGGGATCTGGGCGGGCGTGGTCGTGGTGGGGACCGTGGTGCCCCCGGGCCCAGAGTCGTCCTGGGCCGCCGGCACGCCCGTGTAGGACTCGGCCGCGGGATTTCCCCGACCGGGTGTGGGTTCGAAGGGCAACCAGCCGAGGTCGGCGAAGTACACCTCGGGCCAGGCGTGGGCGTTGCGCCCCGTGACCACGAAGGTCCTCGTGCCATCGGGGGCTGCGTCGACCTCGCGACCCCAGGTGAACCCGACCGCGATGCGGGTGGGCAGGCCGATCGCCCGGGCCAGCGCGGCGTACGTGCCGGCGAACTGCTCGCAGAACCCCGTGCGCAGGTCGAGGAAGGCCCGGATCGCGTTGGTGTCCTCACCTTGAAGGTTCGACGGGATCTCGGTGCTGTAGGTGAAGCCGTTGACCGGACTGAAGAAACGTTGCAGCGCGAGCGCCTGTTCGTACGGGGTCGATGCCCCCGCGACGATCCGGCGCGCCTCGTCGGTGAGGTCGGCGGGAAAGTCCGCAGGAAGCCGGGTGAAGGTCTGCTCGATGTCGCGGGGGATGGCCCCTGATGCATTCATGGCTGAACGACGGTTCACTTCGGGTACGTCGGCGATGATCGTGTACGCCAGATCCGTCACGTCAC
>DASSYG010000075.1:0-11744 GCA_035703405.1 Acidimicrobiales bacterium
TCGCTCATCGGTGACCGCCTCACCCGGGTGCTGGGGATCGTCAACGGCACCACCAACTACGTGCTCACCCGCATGACCGAGGAAGGGTTGGACTTCGACGACGTACTCGCAGAGGCGCAACGGCTCGGGTTCGCCGAGGCCGACCCGACCGCCGACATCGACGGGCACGACGCGGCAGCGAAAGCAGCGATCCTGGCGACGATCGCGTTCGGCACAACCGTGGTCGCAGGTGACGTCCACACCGAGGGCATCCGGCAGATCACGGCGGATCTCATCGAGCGGGCGACCCGCCTCGGCTATGTGATCAAACTGTTGGCGATCGTGGAACGCGCGCCCGGGCCGGACGGCGCTGATCAGGTCGCCGTGCGCGTCCATCCCGCGATGGTGCCGGACAGCCATCCGCTCGCGAACGTACGGGACAGCTTCAATGCGGTGTTCGTCCAGGGCGAAGCGGTCGACGACCTGATGTTCTACGGACGGGGCGCGGGCGGCGGTCCGACGGCGACTGCGGTGTTGGGTGACGTGATCGACGCGGCGCAGAACCTGATCCGAGGCACGCATTCGGACCTCGGCAACCTGGTGCCGGCAACGATCCGACCCATGGCCGAGTTGCGGGGTGGCTACTACCTGGACATCGAGGTGCTCGACCGTCCGGGCGTGCTGCACGCGGTGGCCGGGGTGCTCGCGGACCACCACGTCTCGGTGCGGATGATGGAACAGATCGACGTGCCCGCGGGCGCGCGGCTCGTGTTCATCACCCACACCGTGTCCGAATCCGACGTGCAGGCCATGCGCCGGGAACTGGCATCGCTCGATGTCGTGGTCGACGCGGGCCGCCTGGTGCGGGTGATCGACGGTGAGTGAGGCCGAGCGCCTCGACTACGTCTCGACCCGCGCGTCGGCCCCGGTACTGGGGTTCACCGACGTGTTGCTGCGCGGGCTGGCCGATGACGGCGGACTGTACGTGCCCGAGCGCTGGCCCACGCAGGATCTGTCCGGACTGGACGCCGACGCCGGCTATGTCGAGGTCGCCATTGCGGTGATGTGGCCGTACGTGGCGGGCACGATCGACCGGGACGACTTCGAGGGAATCGTCACCGAGGCGTATGCAACGTTCCGCGACCCGGCCGTGGTGCCGTTACGCGATCTTGGCGGCGGCCATTGGATGGCCGAGTTGTTCCACGGTCCGACGCTCGCGTTCAAGGATGTCGCCTTGCAGTTGGTGGGTCGCCTCTTCGACCATGAGCTCACCCGGCGCTCCGAACGGGCGACGATCGTGGTCGCCACCTCGGGGGACACCGGCTCGGCGGCGATCGAAGGATGCCGCGGACGGGACGCGCTCGACATCGTCGTGCTGCATCCCAGCGGCCGCGTGTCGGATGTGCAGCGCCGCCAGATGACCACGGTGGACGAAGCGAACGTGCACAATGTCGCCATCAGCGGCACGTTCGACGACTGCCAGGCGCTCGTGAAAGCCCTGTTCGCCGACCACGCCTTCCGGGACCAGGTCAACCTGTCGGCGATGAACTCGATCAACTGGGCTCGGGTGATGGCCCAGATCGTCTACTACGTGACCGCACAGCGCACGCTCGGTGGCCCCGTGGCATTCTCGGTGCCGACCGGCAATTTCGGCAACATCCTCGCCGGGTGGGTTGCTCGGGCGACGGGCACGCCGATCCCGCAACTGGTGATGGGGTCGAACAGCAACGACATCCTCACCCGGTGGGCGGCGTCGGGGGTGATGGAAGCCACCGGGGTGCATCCCACGATCTCTCCGTCGATGGACATCCAGGTGTCCTCCAACGTCGAACGGCTGCTGTTCGAGATGTACGACCGCGACGGGGCCGCGGTAACCGAGGCGATGGCGACGTTCGCCGAATCCGGACGCCTCGACGTCGGCATCGACCGCATGGCACAGATGTCGGAGATCTTCGACGCGGCGAGTTTCGATGACGACGCGACCCGCGACGAGATCCGCCGCACCTATGAATCCGATGGCGTGCTGATCGATCCGCACACCGCGGTCGGTCTGGCCGCCGCCCGGGCGAAGCGACGCGATCCACGCATCCCGATGGTCACCCTGGCCACGGCGTCGCCGGCGAAGTTCCCCGACGCCGTCGAGCAGGCAACCGGAGTCCGCCCACCGCTGCCAGACTTCCTCGGGGATCTGCTCGAGCGCGACGAGCAATTCGACGTGCTCCCCAACGACCTCGAAGCGGTCCGCGCCCACATTCTCACGGCCGTTTCGTCGTAACACATCCTGCGGCCGAGGCGTCTCGACCGTCGTCTGAGTACCCCGAGGGTTGAACGGCACGCTGTGTCGGCCCACCATTCCACCAGCACCGTGGCGTCGAGGGTTGGGTGGTTGCTCGTTCGTCGACCGTCACGGCGGTTCCCTGCCGTGGCGCCGTATACCACCGTTCGACTCAGTCCGATTCGTTGTCTGCCGGTCGGGAGGCCACTGATCGCCAACCGAGCAGGCGGTCGAGTCCCAACGGCACGGCGAGACCCGAGGCGGTCGCGACGGCGACCGTGCCAAGACACGTCGCCGTCGCGGTGAACGGTCCGCCCACGCCGATCACCATCGCGATTGCCGTCACCGGAAGGCGGTAGCCGCCCGAGATGCCCCCGGCTGCTCCGGCCGCCCCGGCGAGGTCGGGCGGCCCCCCGATCAATGGTACGAACGCCCGGCCGGTGAGATCGCCGATCGCAAGGAACGGCACGAAAACGCCGCCGCATCCTCCCGCGGTCACCGCGGCTGTGGTGGCCGCGGCACGCAGCAGCGCGACGCCCAGCATGGCCCAACCGCTCGCACCCGCAGTGTCGGCCCACAACACCGCGCCACCTCCGGGGCCGACAGCCGCCGACGGGGTGGAGACAACGAGCAACGCCACGGCCACCAGACCCAGCGCGGCCGCGCCGACCGCCAGTTTCACCGCGGGGTGCGGTTCCCAGGCGCGGGCCGCATAGATCACCACGCCGGTCACGCCACTCACCGCTCCGGCAGCGCCGCCGACGACGAGAGCGATCACAAGGACCTGGCCGAGGCTCCCGGGCGCGATGTGGGGCACCGCCAAGCTTATGAAATCGAGGCCGAAAGCGGTGTTGAGGAGCCACCCGACGGTCGCACCGGCCCCGGCGGCAAGAACTCGTTCGACGCTCACCGCGATGCGTCTGCGTCGTCCGAGTTCGAGAATGAACACGAGTCCGACGAGGGGCAGACCAATCAGCGCGGCGACGGCTGCCGCGCCACCACCGAGTCCGGCCGAGCGCGCCATGCGTTGTGCCCACCGGCGCGAGCCGAGCGCCGAACCGGCTGCGGTGCCCAGATGCGCGGCAGGTGACTCGGTTCCCAAAGGGGCCCCGAGTCCGACCGAGGTCACGATGGCGATCGTCCGGATGGGTGCCAAACGCCAGGGGAATCGTTCTTCGCGGCCCGCGCTCGCTACTACGTCGGCGGTCAGATCCGCTCGTGCGAGGTCGAGGGGAAATGAGCGCCACGGATGGAAGCCAACCTTCGGCGCGGCCGGTGCATCGTCGAGATGTTGCGCAGCGGTGCCCTTCCCGAACACCTGGAGAATCACGACTGCCAAGGTGATGCCGATGAGGGGCACGACCACGAGGACCCAGTCGTCGCCCTTGGTGACCAGCGCCAGTAGGTGCTTGATCCAGTCGGTGACGACAACGACGAACACCGCGCCGGCCGAGCCCCCGACAACCCCGCCGATGATGGCAACAAGGATGCGTTCGGTCCGCTGCCCAGTGACCCGGGAGGGGCGGCTCACCTTCCGATGTACCACTTGGCCGCCGCAACGGCCAGCCCGATGAGCGTCACCGCGCCGCATATCAGCAGCCGATGGGTGGCCGACAATCTGCTCCGTCGAGTTTCCATGGCCACGAGGACGCCCATGAACAACGCCGCGGTCAGTCGGGCTCCGAGTCGATCGAACGCGTTGGACAACACGAGAACGGGGATCGTGGCGGTTGCAGCCACCACCGCAGCCATCGCCGTCTGGGAGATCAGCAGCTCGAGCGCGCTGGTGGTCTCATCGGGTTCTGCCGTCAATCGTGTCGACACGAACAATGCGAACCAGTGCGACAGAGCAAGCCCGATCGTGGTGCCCCACACCACGATGAGTACGTCGAGTTTGGAGTGGGGGGCGGTGTCGCTGCCGGCGGTGAGGGCGACGAGCAACGCGAGTGACACCGTCAACCCCATCACGTCGCTGTCGCGGCGCAACGATCGGTCCGATCGCGCCCGCCGATACGCCGCCGTGACCCTCCACCCGCGATACCCGGGCAGCGGCGCGGCGTCGTCGTGTTGTGTCGATGGAGTGCCCGTCTGAGGATGCATCAGTTCCTGAGTGATGGTCTCTGTAGCCAGTGACAGGACCGCGTGAGGTTCACCGCGGGGCCTATCGGACCGGATCTACTTCGCCGAGAAGCTAATCGCCGTCGTGAGCACAGGACACGCTTTCCACGCGGATCGTCGGGCGCGACTCGTGGTGCCCTCTTCGGTCTCCCAGGAGATCATCCGGTCGGGAGTCGAGGGGAGATACGCGAGCACGGCTCGCTTCTCGAGCGCCCTGAAGGCCAAGATCGCCGAGGTGCAACGCGGAGCGGAATACGCAGCGCGGCGCGATTCGCGCCGCTACCGTGGCCGGCGTCATCGAAGCAGGATCGATTCAGGAGCCGCGCATGAAGGTCGCCCTCACCGTCAATGATTTCATCGACCGTGCGGTCACCGTTTACGGCGATCGTGTCGGTGTCGTGGACGAACCCGACCAGCCGGCGGCATCGTGGGGATCGCTCACCTACACCCAGATCGGGGAGCGGGCCCGAGCCCAGGCCGCGGCGCTCGACGCGCTCGGCATCGCGCCGGGAGAGCGGGTGGCGATGGTGTCGCACAACTCGGCCCGCCTGTTGACCGCGTTCTATGGCGTATCGGGGTTCGGACGGATCCTCGTGCCGATCAACTTCCGCCTCTCCGCGGCCGAGGTGTCCTACATCGTCGAGCATTCGGGGGCCTCGGTGCTGCTGGTCGACCCCGAAGTCGACGAAGTGCTCAGCAGTGTGAAGTGCGCCCGGCGGTACGTGATCGGCGCCGAGTCCGACGCAGAGCTGTACCGCTACGCCACCGAGCCCGAACCGTGGCGCGACCCCGACGAGGACCAGGCGGCCACGATCAACTACACCTCGGGCACCACGGCCCGCCCCAAAGGCGTGCAGCTCACGCACCGCAACTGCTGGGTCAACGCCACCACCTTCGGCTGGCAGGCGTCGGTGAGCGACCGTGACGTGTACCTGCACACGCTGCCGATGGTCCATTGCAACGGCTGGGGGATGCCCTATGCCACCACCGGTATGGGTGTGACCCAGGTCGTGATCCGCAAGATCGACGGTGCCGAGATCCTCCGCCGCGTCGACGAGCACGGCGTCACCCTGATGTGTGGGGCGCCCGCGGTGGTCAACATGGTGCTCGACGCCGCAGCCGAATGGGATGGGCCGATCCCCGGAAGCGGACGCACGCGTATCGTCGTGGCCGGCGCGCCGCCACCGAGCCAGACCATCGAACGGGTCGAAGCCGAACTCGGTTGGGAGTTCATCCAGATCTACGGACTGACCGAGACCGCGCCGCTGCTCACGATGAGTCGCGCCCGGGCCGAATGGGACGACCTGGCCGACGACGAGCGCGCCCGCAAACTCGTTCGGGCAGGTGCCCCGGCGATCGGCGTTTCGATGGACGTTGACGAACATGGCGAGGTGCGCGCCCGATCGAACGTGGTGATGGGCGGCTACTGGGAACAGCCCGACGCCACAGCCGACGTGATGCGCGACGGCTGGTTCCACACCGGCGACGGTGGCTACATCGACGACGAGAACTACGTGGTGATAGCGGACCGCAAGAAGGACGTGATCATCTCGGGCGGCGAGAACGTCTCGTCGATCGAGGTCGAGGACGCCGTGTTCAGCCATGCCTCGGTCGCCGAGGTTGCGGTCATCGGTATCCCCGACGACAAGTGGGGCGAACTGGTCACCGCGCTGGTCGTGCTCGCGCCCGGCGCGGAGGCGAGCGAGGACGAGATCATCGCCCACGCCCGCACCCGACTCGCCGGCTACAAGTGCCCCAAACGGGTCGAGTTCAGAGACGAGTTGGCCCGCACCGCGACCGGCAAGCTCCAGAAGTTCAAGCTGCGCGCCCCGTTCTGGGAAGGCCGCGAGCGCCAGGTGAGCTGACCGGCGGGCTGTCGCTTGCAGACGGCGATCCGTCCCACGATCGCATCGGTGATGCTATGATGCGCGCGTGCGTACCACCGTGACGCTCGACCCGGATGTCGAGCATCAATTGCGAGAGCGGATGCGAGAGCGGGGCACGGGCTTCAAAGAGACGATCAACGAGATACTTCGTCGGGGGCTGCATGCCGAGACGCCGACACCAGCGCGCTACGAGGTTCCCGTGTTCGATGCCGAGATTCGGCCCGGCGTCGACCTCGACAAGGCACTTGCGCTCGCTGCCGCGATGGAGGACGACGAGATCCTCCGCAAATTGAGCGTCGGGAAGTGAAGCTCGTCGACGTCAACCTGCTCATCTATGCCGCCAACGCCCGAGCGCCCAAGCACGACGCGGCACGCGCCTGGCTGAACCGGACGCTGTCGGCGAGTGAGACCGTCGCGCTGCCGTGGGCAGTGCTGCTGGCATTCGCGCGGATCACGACCAATGCCAAGATCATGGACCCACCACTGGCAGCATCCGCAGCCTTGGGCTATGTCGAAGGCTGGTTGGCGCTGGAATGCGTGACCGTCCCGGCGCCCACCAATCGCCACGTCGCGACGCTGCGAGATCTTCTCGATGCGACCGGTGTCGGTGGCAACCTCGTCTCCGACGCGCACCTCGCCGCCTTGGCGATCGAGCATGGCGCCACCCTGTGCTCGTGCGACAGTGATTTCGCGAGGTTTCCCGGCCTGGATTGGATCGATCCGATCGCTTGAATTCGCGGCTCGGTCGGCGACGTGTGCGACGAGTCGTGGCCGACAGCCGCCGAGAATGTCTCGGTCAGTCGGGAAGCCGGTACGCCCGCCGCGGTCTCCTAGGCTGCACGGTCATGAAGTACGTGGTCTGTATCCCCGACGGCTGTGCTGATGAGCCGGTCGACGAACTCGGTGGCCGCACGCCGCTCGAGGTCGCCGACATGCCCACGTTGCACCGGCTCGCCGCCTCCGCCGAGGTCGGGCGCGCCGGGGTGATCCCCGAGGGAATGGCACCGGGATCTGACGTCGGCAACATGTCGATCCTGGGCTACGACCCGGGTGAGTACCACACCGGCCGGGCTCCCATCGAGGCCGCGTCGCTCGGGATCACCCTCGCGGATGATCAGGCCGCGTTCCGCTGCAATCTCGTGCGGGTCGAAGACGGCGTCATGGCCGACTTCGCCGGTGGCCACCCCTCCAGTGAAGACGCCGCGACGGTGATCGCGCAGCTCCAAGAGCGACTGGGTGGTCCCACGGCGGACGGCGACGTGGCCTTTCACCCTGGGGTGCAGTACCGCCACATCACGGTGACACCGCGGAGCTGGGCCGACGCCGAGTGTGTTCCGCCCCACGACCTGTCGGACAAACCGATCGTGTTGCCCACGGGCACCGCCGCCCCACAACTCACCGATCTCATGGACCGGTCTCGCCCGATCGTCGACACATCGACTCTGGCGGCGAACCAGATCTGGCTCTGGGGCCAGGGAACCCGCCCGAGCTTGCCGGCCTTCGGCGACACCCACCGGGTCGACGCCGGCATGGTGACCGCGGTCGATCTGGTGCGCGGCCTGGGCGTGCTGGCCCGCATGGAGACGCTCGAGGCCGAAGGAGCGACCGGCTGGTTCGACACGAACTACGAAGCCAAACGCGACGTGGCGCTGCATGCGCTCGAGGACTGGGCGGACCTGTTCGTCATCCATGTCGAAGCGACCGATGAGGCGGGCCATGCCGGCAACGTCGCCGAGAAGGTCACCGCACTCGAGAACTGGGACCGCCGCATCCTCGCCAGCCTGGTCGAAGGCCTCGACTCGATCGGTCCGTGGCGCCTGCTGTTCGTTCCCGACCACGCCACGCCGCTGCACCTGAAGACCCACACCTCCGATCCGGTGCCGTATCTGTTGTACGACCGCCAGACCGAGGCCGGTGGTGGCACCTACACCGAGGCCGGGGTCGCCGACCGTCCGGTCGTGGCCGGCCACGAGCTGATGGGCCGTCTCACCTCGGTGCGCTGATCAGCGGCCATCCGAGTCCGTCCGTCGACCGGAACCCCACCGCAACCCCGGGAGATTCTGTGCGCTCTACGCACAAGATCTCCCGAAGTTTGGCGTTGGGGAGGGCAACGCGTCGACGACGACGTATGACGATCCGGGGCCTCATTTGGGCTGCGGCATGGCTGGACACTCACCCGGGGCGGGGTTCAGCACGGAGACGACGACAGGGAGTGCGAGC
The DNA here is from genome assembly GCA_035703405.1 of Acidimicrobiales bacterium. Lineage (GTDB taxonomy): Bacteria > Actinomycetota > Acidimicrobiia > Acidimicrobiales > Iamiaceae > JAFDWI01. The sequence goes on from DASSYG010000075.1 coordinate 8,479, forward strand.
GTCTGGGTTCGTTCCCGCCCCCGAGCCCGGTACCGCGCCGTCACCTGGGTGTAGCTCGTGTAGCCACCCGAATCACCCTCGCTCCCGTAACCCTCACAACCTTGAAACGGCATCACGAAGCGGATCCAGACGTCGCTCGACCTGAGCGACACCGGACGAAACGGTCGAAAGGCAGCGGCATCCCCGCTCCCCGATCTCACCTCGATGGTCGCCGGTCCCAGGAGGCCGGGCCCGGCACCATCGAACATGATTCCGGTCAAGGTCACCTCTTCTGAGCTGTACAACATGAGATCGACCTGGAGCGCTCGGCCATGACGGAATGGCACATTGGCTTGGGTCAGTCCGCCGGCCCTGACCTCGTCGATGCCGTCGGTGGGTTCCGTACCGGCGTAGGTGACCCCCTCTCCGATTGTCTCGATGTCTGCCTGCCAGTGCGCCCATCGTTGGTAGGTGACGAAACCGGTCACCACGCCGGCAACGGTGACGAGCGCCAGGCACACGCCGAGGTAGCGAAGTGTGCGGGACTTGGCGGTCCAACGCGCCCACCAGTCGGTGCGCTCAGGCGGTAGTTCCCGCTCGGCGCGCAGGTCCGAGGCGTAGTCGCCTGGGCTCCCGAGCTGCGCCTCCAGTTCTGGGCCGTCGGCCGTCGTCGGCCGGTCTGCGAGGTTGCCGTCCGCGATGCCGAGTAGTTCGGTCCGTCGTGATCGAGGGAGGTCGCGCAGATGTGTGTCGAGCTCACGGAGGTACTGAAGCTCATGCAGTGCGAGCTTGCGAGGTGAGTCGGTATCGCTCATGCGTCCTCATCTCCGATCGACGACGGCGCGTACGCTTCTGAGCCCGCGCTAGGGGTGGGTCGGGTTGGCTCGGCCGAGCTGAGGATGCCATCGACGGTCGAGACGAAGCGCCGCCATTGGTCTGCGGATGCCTGGCGATGCGCTCGACCTGCACGCGTGACGGTGTAGTAGCGACGGGCCGGCCCGCCGGGTGACGCGACGAGGTGGGACTCGACGAGGCCGGCCGCCTCCATGCGTCGGAGCGCGCCGTAGACGGTTGCTTCATTGAGATCGCGTAGGCCGGCGGCACCCAGACGTTCGGCAAGTTCGTAGCCGTAAGAGGGCTCCGCGTCGAGCAGCGACAACAGGATGAGGCCGGTGACCCCCTTCAGCCATTGCGTACGCGTGCCGGTCGGTTCGTTCCTGGTGACCATACCGTGCAGCGCACAGTACCATGCATCTCGCAGTAGGTCGAGCGTGGCACTTCGCGCCAGCGTCGCGCCCCGGTCCCGGTGGCCTGGCCTGCGTCGATTTCGACTGCGGGCTGGACCGCTGGGCGTTCGGGTCTGGCGCGACTGGGAGCGGAGATCCCGGGAACCACCTGCTAGGTTGATCGGAGCACCCGGGGGCGTCTTGGCGGCGTTGTGCCGGTGGGAGACCCTGCGGTGAATGCCATGTCGACAACATCTGGCGCGTTGTGCACTGCGCCATCGCGACCGGCGACGGGACGACATCTGCGTCCCGGCATCCGGGGCGACACCGACTCGTAGAGAACGAGGAACCATCCCATGAGCGACAGCTCGACAGACTTCGACCGATCACAACTCGAACGCAAGGACCGTGAGCAGCTCGTGGTCATCGCGACCACGCTGGGCAAGAAGCCGCCGTCCCGGGCACGCAAGGCCGAGATCGTCGACCTGATCCTGGAACTCGCCGGGGTGACCACCGGCCAGACCGTGGGCTCCGACACCGCGGGCAACCGTGATGACGCGGTCGCCGACGACCCGACCGAGCCGAAGAGTGATGCCTCGGCGAGGTCGGAGGCCGACACCTCGACCGACAAGCCGCCGGCACGGTCGGGTTCGGGCCGCAATGCCGGTGCTGAAGGCAAGACCGGCTCCGACCGGGCCGACTCCAGGAGGGCCGACTCCAAGAGGTCGGACTCCGACGAGAAGGTGGCACGAAACGCCTCTGACGACGCGCGGAACGGCGGCGACCGCAAGAGCGCCGGCGTCAAGAACTCGGGGTCGAACGGATCGGCCGACAAGGATACGAACCAAAGATCCCAGTCGTCGGTGAAGGACGAGGTACCGTCTTCGCCCGATGCATCCGAATCCAACGACTCCAGGAATGGCGACAATCAGGGCGAATCCGCCGGTCGACGTCGTCGTCGTCGGGGCCGGGGATCGGGCGGTCAGAACGACGGCCAGCCCGAAGCCGACCCGATCGACGTCGAAGGAATCCTGGATCTACGTGACGACGGGTACGGCTTTCTCCGGCTGCGTGGCTATCTCGCACATCGCGACGACTCGTATGTGTCGGTCAAACAAGTCCGCCAGTTCGGGCTTCGCAAAGGTGACCAGATCAAGGGCCTGTCGCGTCCGCCGACCCGTTCGGAGAAGAACCCGGCGTTGCTGCGGATCGACGAGGTCAACGGCGCCGAGCCGAACCTGGCCCGGGAACGCCCGCACTTCGCGGACCTCACCCCCGAGTACCCGAGCGACCCGCTGCGCCTCGAGCACCGCGACACGATCATCGACATGACCCCCCGGATCATCGACCTGGTCGCACCGATCGGCAAGGGCCAGCGGGGACTCATCGTCGCCCCGCCCAAGTCGGGCAAGACCACGATTCTCAAGACGATCGCCCGTGCGATCGAACAGAACCACCCCGAGACCCATCTCATGGTGCTGCTCGTCGACGAACGCCCCGAAGAGGTCACCGACTTCGAACGGTGGATCGGAGACGGCGAGGTGGTGTCCTCGACGTTCGACCGGCCCTCCGACGAGCACACGATTGTCGCGGAGCTGGCGATCGAGCGGGCCAAGCGCATCGCCGAGTCAGGTGGGGACGTCGTACTGCTGGTCGACGGCATCACCCGCCTCACCCGTGCCTACAACCTGACCGTCAAGGAGAGCGGGCGACTCATGAGCGGCGGCATCGACGCCGCCGCGATCTGGCCCGCCAAGCGGTTCTTCGGGGCCGCCCGCAAGCTCGCCGAAGGCGGGTCGCTCACGATCCTCGCCACCGCGCTCGTCGACACGAACTCCCGGATGGACGACCACATCTTCGAGGAGTTCAAGGGCACCGGTAACGCCGAGTTGCGCCTCGACCGACGACTCGCCGAATCCCGGATCTATCCCGCGATCGACGTGGCCGGATCGGGTACCCGGCATGAGGAACTGCTGTTCACCAAGCCCGAACAGGCCCGCATCACCAAATTGCGCCGCGTGCTCGCCGGCGTTCCCGCCGACGCCAGTGGGCCGGGAGCGG
>DASSYG010000093.1:0-6053 GCA_035703405.1 Acidimicrobiales bacterium
TACCTCTATCGGGGCGTGCGCACCGGCGCTGTGCCCCCTCCGGCCGGCTACACCGCTGACGATTTCGGGGTCCCGACGCTCGAGCAGGTCTTCGAACGCTTCGGCGACGCCTACTTCTCGATCGAGATCAAGGACGACGCCGCGGACGTGACGTTGCTCGCCCACAAGACCGCCGACCTGATCCACCGCTTCGGACTCTCCGAGCGGGTCGTGGTCTCGTCGTTCGGCGGACCCGGGATGCCGGCGTTCCGTGCGGCGGCACCTGACGTGGCCACCAGCGCGACCCTCGACGAGGTTCAGGACTTCTTCCTCTCCAACAAGGTGCCGACCGACGCCCAGGTGCTCGACGTCCCGCCGTTCTACGACCTCGACGGTACCTCGATCACGATCGTGAGTCCGGATTTCGTGAAGCGGGCCCACGACGCCGGACTTGCCGTGTGGGTCTGGATGGACTCCAAGGACCAGCAGAACGCCACGTTCTACGAGCACCTGCTGTCGATGGGGGTCGACGGGTTGAACGTGTCGCGTCCCGCGGTACTGATGGATCTGCTCACCCGGCGTGGCGACGCCTGGGATCCGAACGCGCCACCCACCACGACCACGACGACGGTCGCGCCGACGACGACGGCGCCCGCATCGGCACCTGAGCCGGCCCGGTCGGTATCGGCGATTCCGACCTACACCGGCTGATTCGCCACGATGCCTGCCAGTGCATGGCCCGTGTTGGACCAGCGTGGTCCTCTGGCGTTCGCCCACCGCGGTGGGGCCGGCGACTGGGCCGAGAACTCGATGCCCGCGTTCGAGAACGCCGTCGCCCTGGGCTATCGCTACGTCGAGACCGACGTGCACGTCACCACAGACGGCGTGCTGTTGGCGTTCCACGACGATCACCTGGACCGGGTCACCGACGGCACCGGTACCGTCGCGGAACTCGACTACGCGACGGTGAGTCGTGCCCGCATCGACGGGCGCGAACCGATCCCCCTGCTCGAAGACATCCTGGGCACGTGGCCCGAGCTGCGGGTCAACATCGACCCGAAGCACGACGGCTGCGTCGAAGCGCTCGCCGAGGTGATCAGACGAACCGGCAGCATCGACCGGGTCTGTGTCGGGGCCTTCAGCGACCGGCGCCTGGCCCGACTGCGCAGCGCGCTCGGCGCCGATCTGTGCACGGCGCTCGGCCCGCGTGGCGTCGCGCGCCTGCGTGGCGCATCGTGGCGCATTCCGACGGCGCGACCGGCGGCGGGGTGTGCACAGGTGCCACGGTCGATGGGCGGCGTGAGGATCGTGGACGAGGCCTTCCTGAACGCCGCACACGAGCGTGGCCTGCAGGTGCACGTGTGGACGATCGACGATGCCGCCGAGATGCACGAACTCCTCGACCTGGGCGTCGACGGGATCATGACCGACCGTCCCGGGGTGCTGCGCGACGTGCTCGTCGCCCGCGGCGAGTGGGACTGATCCGGTCGACTCAGCTCTCCGGATCGACGAAGACCGGCTCGCGCTTCTCCAGGTAGGCCATCGTCGCCTCGACCTGATTCGGCGAGCCGATGAGACCCTCCATGAGGCGAGACTCCTCTTGGTAGGACTCGGCCAGCGAGCGGCCCCCGGCGGCATTGCACAGCGCCTTCATGCCGCGGATCGCATGCGGGTTCTTCCCGGCGATCTCTCGGGCGAGCGTCATCGCCTCGGCCCGGGGATCGTCGCTCACCCGTGTGGCGACGCCCAGATTGGCCGCTTCGGTGCCGCTCAACATTCGACCCGTGAACGCCAGTTCCTTGACCACATCGAGCCCGACCAGACGCACCAGCTGGGGAATACCGGTCATGTCGGGCAGCAGACCCCAACGGATCTCCAGGACCGACCATTTCGCCTCAGGTGCGGTGAGTCGGATGTCGGCGCCGAGAGCGATCTGCAAGCCACCGCCGAACACGACACCGTGACAAGCGGCGATCACCGGGACCGCCAGGTCGCTCCACTGCTGGGCGACCTGCTGGTACACGTTCGTGATGTGTCCGTCCATCCGATCAGCGATCGGTCCGGCCACCTCGGCGAAGTGGGCATAGGCGTCGGTGAACTCGGGGTCGGCCTCACCGAGCGAACCCCCGGCGATCGCGCCGAGGCTCGATGCGTCCAGACCGGCGCAGAAGCCTCGTCCCTCCCCCGAGAGCACGACGACCCGCACCGACGGGTCGGCCGCGAGGCGTTCGCCCGCCCGCAGGATGCCGTCGAGCATCGGCGTGTCGAGGGCATTCAACTTGTCCGGGCGGTTGAGACGGACATCAGCGATGCCTTCGTCGACCGCAATCGTCACTCGTGGAGCCATCGGCACAGTCTGGCTCATCGACGCGCCCTCTGCCATCCTGGTAGCCACCGTGTTTCCCGATACCGCGCGAACGGACACGACCCTCGGTTTTCGACGGCGTAGGAGATTCCATGTCGGAGCGAACCCGCGATGGGCCGCGCTCGTCGTCGTGTTCGTCGTCGCGGCCGGAATCTCACCCGAGGCGGTCGCCGAGCCGCCTGATGCCGCAACGGCCGGGACGGTTCGTGCCGCGCACATCTCCGCAGCTCTCGGCGAGATCCCCGTTTCGGGTGCCGCGTACGAACAGGCGGTCGCCGCCATGGAACGGACCAGAGCAGACCTCGAAGCCGACGAGACCCGATTGCGTGAGGCGACGACACGGATCGGGACGCTCACCGTGGAACGTGGCCGTCTCGAGCGTGCGATCGACAGCGACGAGGCAGTCAAGGCCGAAGCAGACCGCAAGATCGCCACGCTACGCACCCAGTTGCGACACCTGGCGCTCCAGGCGTACGTCGGCGCGGACGATCGGTCGTCGACCGAAGCGGCCCTCACACTCGACACCGACGTCTTTCTCCAGGCACGCAAGGCGGTGACCATGCGACGAGCGGTCACCGAGTCGAGCCACGAACGCTATGAACGTCAGGTCGCGGTGTCGACAGCGGCGGGGGAACGTCTGGAACGCAACCGGGCGGCGCGGCTCCAGGCGATCGCGGATCTGGAGTCGTCCAGCGCCGAGGCCGACGCCGCGCGCCAGGGCATCGAACGAGGTCGAGTCGCCCTCACCGACCGCCTCGTCGAACTCCGTGACGCGCGCGCGGTGGCATTCGTTGACGGGACCGACCTGCCACTTGTCGCGCTCGACGCGTACGTCCACGCGGACCGGATCGCACGACTCACGACCCCGGGATGTCACCTGCACTGGTCGCTCCTCGCGGGGATCGGCAAGATCGAATCCGGCCAGGGAACCCACGGCGGTGCATCGGTGCGCCAAGACGGTACCCTGACCCGGCCGATCATCGGGATACCGCTGGACGGTAACAACGGCACCGAGACGATCGTGGACGCCGACGGTGGCTTCATGCGCGCTCAGGGGCCGATGCAGTTCCTGCCCTCCACCTGGGCGAGCATCGCGATCGACGGCGACGACGACGATCGCACCGACATCCAGAATCTGTACGACGCCGCGGCGTCTGCGGGTGCCTATCTGTGTCGCAATGGTGTCGACCTGGCGACTGCGGCAGGGCTGCGCAGGGCCATCCTGTCGTACAACTTCAGCGGCGACTACGTGGGCAAGGTCATCCGCGCCATGAACGACTATGCGGAGGCGCTTCCCAGCGCGCCACGGGACTGATCCTCGGGTGGTCCGGTCGAGGCGACTGCGGGGAACTGCGACGAGGTCCCCGGGGCGGTCGGAATGCCGACACCGGCGGCTTCGGCGCGCTGACGGTAGCGGGCCGCCTCGTCTCCTCGACCCATGGAGGTGAGCAGCGTCGAGACGTTCGCGTCGCATTCGGCTGCACTGGTCATCGCCTCGTACTCGACGAACCGATGACGTGCGACGGCGAAGCGTCGGCCGGCGTCCGCGAGCCGATTGGCGTCATAGAAGATCACGCCGAGGTTCTGGTCACACGACGCTGCCTCTTCTCCCATGCCGATCGCCAGGAAGATGTCGCGTGCCTCGGTGAGGTATTCGATCGCGTCGTCCAGTGCTCCCAGATCGTGCAGAACGAAGCCGAGGTTGTGATCGCATGCCGCGACCCCGACCCGGTCACGGATGCCGAGGAACGCTTCGCGTGCGGCGACGAAGCCGCTCACTGCCTCGTCGGCATGACCGAGGTCCGCCAGCAGCACCGCACGGTCGTGGCGCAGGGTCGTGAGAAGGCTCTCGGGGACGTTGCCTTCCAGCAACGAAATCGCCTCGGTCTGGGCATCGAGGGCCTCGGAGTAGCGGCGGGGGGTGCGCAGCAGCCCTGACCTGCCGGCCAGCAGGCGGCCCCGGGAAATCGGATCGACCTCGGCCTCGACCGAGGCAAGCGCTTCGTCCAGGAACTCCAACGCCTCGGACCACCGTCCTGCGGTCACCAGTGGCCCGACGGCGTGTCCGATCAGCGTGGTGGCCGTACGGGTGGCGCCACGGGCGAGCGCGGCGTGGACCGCATCCCCGAGAAGCGCTCGGGCGTCGTCGTGGCGCGCCGCGTCGATCAACGACGTGAAGGTCTCGACAGTTTCTCGGTGATCGGTCATCGACATGGGACGGGTGGAATCCTAGGAAGTCGGGGCATCGACTGCCCACTCCGAGCCGTCAGCGCATGCAAGCACACCGGTGATCGAGGCGTGTCGTTTGACACTCTGGCTCGACCGTTCTACCGTGCCAGCTTTCACAGGACCGGGGAACCGGGTCGTCGAATGCCACCGGGTCGCATGAACAAGGGAACGTGCGAACCGCTCCGCACGAGTACATTCAGGGGATCAACCGACAGATGCGCTACCAGCAGCTCAGCAACCACCCCGCACCCGCCGGGTATCGTCGGCAATCCCGGGACAGGCCCGCGTGAGACTCGCCCGACAAATTCTGTTCAAACTGCTCCGCCTCGTCGGTGCGGTCTTCGCGGTGTCGCTGCTGACGTTCCTGCTGGCGCACAAGATCCCGGGCGACCCGACCGCGATCATCCTCCAGGACAAGGTCAACAACATGGTCCCGTGCGGCGACACGCTGCTGGGCCAGACGGTGGACTGTTCTCAGTTGTCCGACAGCGTGGTCCATCCCCGGGGCTACGAGGCGCCGGGCGCAATCGTTTCGGTCTGTGAAGCAGACGAATGCGTCGTCGCCAGCGACGCGCTCCGACATCAACTCGACCTCGACGAGCCGATCCTCACCCAGTACGTCCACTGGCTGGGCAACGCCGTGCAGGGCGACTTCGGCCTGACGTACGACACCCAGCCCCAACCCGTGTGGCCACAGATCGCCGAGGCGATTCCGCCGACCCTCGAGCTGATGATCATGGCGATGATCCTCTCGCTCGTCATCGCCATCCCCCTGGGCATCTACGGCGCCTACCGTGAACATCGCCTCGGTGACCGGATCTTGACTTCCGGAAGTTTCCTGTTCGTGGCGATCCCGAACTTCGTGCTGGCGATCTTCTTGATCATCATCTTCGTCACGTGGTTCGGCATGGTCGAGTCGGTGTACTCGCCGTGGGAGAACGGGGTCTGGAAGAACCTGTCGACCCTTGCCATACCAGCCGTCGCGCTGGCCATGGGGATGGCCGCGGTCTACCAGCGACTCTTGCGTTCCGACATGATCGCCACGCTCCAGGAGGACTTCATCCTCATGGCCCGGGCGAAAGGACTTCCCACCTGGCGGATCCTCACCCGTCACGCATTGCGACCGTCGTCGTTCTCGCTGTTGACCGTGTTCGGTATCAACGTCGGCACGCTCATCGGTGGCACGGTCATCATGGAGGTGATGTTCTCGATCTCGGGCATCGGGAAGCTGGTCACCAAGAGCATCTACATCCGGAACTACCCGACCATTCAGGCGGTGGTGGTGCTCATCGCGGTGGTGTACGTCGCGGTGAACGTCCTCACCGACATCTGCTACAGCCTCCTCGACCCGCGGATCCGACATGCCTGAATCGACCTCACTCACCCAGCTGGATCCCGTCGGACCTGTCGAGGAGCCGGATGGGCAGGATGGCCCCACTCCCACGGGAGGCCGCAAGAAGAAGCGCATGGGCGTCACCTT
>DASSYG010000186.1:0-8796 GCA_035703405.1 Acidimicrobiales bacterium
AACGTGATCGGCACGATGAACCTGTTCGCGGCGGCGACGGCTGCGGCGAGCACCGTGCGCAACGTCGTGGTGAAATCGTCGTCCCTGGTGTACGGCTCGGATCCCCGCGACCCGGTGTGGTTCACCGAGTCGACCCGGAGGTCGTCGTCACCGAAAACCCGGGTCGAACGCAACCTCGTGGAAGTCGACTCCTACGTGCGCGATTTCGCGATCGACAACCCCCATGTCACGGTGTCACTCCTACGGTTCTCCAACGTCATCGGACCCACGATCGTCACCCCGCTCACCAAGGCACTGACCCTGCCGGTGGTCCCGTCGGTACTCGGGTTCGACCCACGCTTTCAGCTCGTCCACGAGGACGACGTGATCCGGGCGATCGTGCACGTGCTGGACGGTCACATCCCGGGCATCTTCAACGTGACCGGCGATGGGCTGCTCCCCTGGAGCGAGATCGCCCATCTGTGCGGCAAACGGACGATTCCGATGCCGCCACTCGGCACGGGTCTCGCCGCAGCGCCGCTGCGACGACTCGGCGTGGACCTGCCCGACGAACTTCTTGCGCTGTTGCGTCACGGGCGGGGCGTCGACAACACGCGCCTCAAGGAGACCGGGTTCGTCTACGACCACACCTCGGCCGGCGCGGTCCGCGCGTTCGCCGAAGCGATGCGTCTGCGTGCCACCATCGGCGACGTGGACCGCGCCTACCGTTATGAACGCGACGTCGAACAATTCTTCCGCCATTCACCTGCGGTGATCGGTGACGGCGGGCCGACGAGAACAGGCTGAGCACCCATGTCACTGGTCGAACTCGATCTCTCCGGTCACGTCGCGGTCGTGCAACTCAACGACCCGGCGCGGCGCAATGCGCTCTCCCGCGACATGGTCGCCGAGTTGATCGCCACGTTCGACGCGATCCAGGCCGCAAAGGGAGTCCGCGCGGTCGTGTTGTGCGCCCAAGGGTCCGCGTTCTGCGCCGGTGCCGACCGTGCGTTGCTCGCCGATGCGACGGCCCCCGCCGATGCCAGAGCCGTACTGGCATCGATCTATGAGGGGTTCCTGCGCGTCGCCCGCTGCGAAGTCCCCACCATCGCCGCGGTCGACGGGCCGGCCGTCGGTGCCGGCATGAACCTCGCGTTGGCATGTGATCTGCGGATTGCCGGACCACGGGCGAGCTTCGATCCCCGCTTCGTCCAGCTCGGCCTCCACCCCGGCGGCGGGCACACCTGGCTGCTCCAGCGGCTCGTGTCGACCCAGAGCGCCGCTGCGGCTGTGCTCTTCGGCCAGACACTCGACGCGAAGGCGGCGTGGCGCTCCGGGTTGATCTTCGAGATCGTTGCTTCCGAAGGCCTCACCGAACGTGCCCGGGCACTTGCCGGACGGGCGGCCGAAGGCGACCGGGAACTGCTGGAACGGGTCAAGGCGACGATGGCCGACACCCGGGAACTCCACTCACTCGACGAGGCCGTCGCCCGCGAGTTCGACGATCAGATCTGGTCGATCACCCGGTCCGGTTCCTCAGACCGTCTCGGTGGCCGCTGATCAGACGCCGCGTGCACTTCTTCGATGGGTCACCTCAGAGCCAGGCTGCTTCGAGTTCGCCACGGCGCAGGTCCCATTCCTCTGAGGTGATCGCGTACCTGACGTGGTCCTCCCACACCCCGTCGATCTCGAGATAGCGCTCCGCGATGCCTTCCTCGCGCACACCGAGCTTCTCCATGACCCGCCGTGAACGGGCGTTCCGGGGAATGATCGAGACCTGCAGCCGGTGCAGGTAGAGCTCCTCGAATGCATACCGGGCCAACGTCACCACCGATTCGGGCATGTAACCGTTGCCGGCCGCCGAGCGGGCGATCCAGTAGCCCACATAACCGCTCTGGAAGGCGCCACGTTGCACCGAGTTCAGGTTGATCTCGCCGACGAAATCACCGTCGACGAAGATGCCGAAGCCGTAGCCGTTGCCCAGTTGACGTTCACGTTGACGCGCACTGCAGCGCATCGCGAACGCGTCGCGGTCATTGATCGGATCGGGTGCGTGGCGGTTGCGTTGCGGTTCCCAGGGCTCGAGCCAACCCGCATTGGCCAGACGTACCGCTCGCCACGATGCGAAATCCCCCACCGCCAGGGAGCGCAACATGACCCGGCGTCCGAACACCGGCGGATTCAGCTGCCCGGCATGGTGCACTTGGTCTCTGGTACCTCGACGGATCACTGATCGGCATGCTACCCAGCGGCGCCCGCCGCACGCCGGGTGACGACGCGTGCCGATCGGCGGCGATCGGGGGTCGATCGGTGGCGATCAGCGCAGGAGCGAAGCGGCAAGTCCGTCGAGAATGTCCGCCTCGGAGACCAGGAGCCGGTCGTGCCCGGTGGCCGCCAGCACCGAGGCCAGGACGACGAGCCCGCCGGAGATGACCTCGACCCTTCCCGGCTCCATCCCCGGCACCGATCGGCGTTGCTCCGCGCGCAGACGAAGCAGACGGCTCGTCAACTCGCCCACCCGGTCGGCGTGCAACACGTGGTGGTGGGTCCGGTCCCGGTCGTAGTCGGTGATCCCGAGATCGATCGCGGCGAGTGTCGACACGGTCCCGGCGAGCCCAACCAGGTGGGTCGCGTGACGCGCCGAGGGGATCCGGCCCAGGACCCCTGCGACGACGCGGTCACAGTGGGCGGTCGCCGCGGCCAACTCGGTATCGGTCGGGGGATCTGAGGTGAGGAATCGTTCGGTGATCCGCACACAGCCGACGTCGACGGACTCTGCTCCGACGATCTCGGGTGTGCCGGACTCGTCGATGACCCCCGCCGCGAACTCGGTGGACCCACCGCCGATGTCGACGACCAGATAGGTCCCCGGCTCCGCTGTCAGTTCCGCGGTGGCACCGGCAAAGGACAGTGCCGCTTCCTGTGTCCCCGACAACAGTTCTGGTTCGACCCCCAGCAATGCGCCGGCAGGGCCGAAGAAGTCGTCGCGATTGGCCGCGTCGCGTGCCGCGGAAGTGGCGGTCGCCCGGATCGAAGTGACCCCGACATCGTCGATCACGGTCCGGTACTCGGCGAGCACCCCGAGGGTCCGGTCGGTCGCCTCGGTGGCGAGTCGTCCGGTGGCGTCCACGCCCTGGCCGAGACGGGTGATGTGCATGCGGCGATCCAGCGTCACCAATGACCCGTCGGCGCCCCGTTCGGCGACCAACAACCGGGTCGAGTTCGTGCCGCAGTCGATCGCCGCAACCGGTCCTTCGTCCTCGAGCACCTCGGCACCGTAGCCCTGCTCGGCCAGACGGTCAGCGACCCAGGCACCGACCGGATCGTCGCCACCGGCGAGCCACCAGGCGTAGTGTGCGTGCAGGCACTTCACCCCGCGTCGGGTGCCGCCGACGCCGCCGAAGGGCCGTGGGCCCTCGTGATCGGCCGGAATCAGTGCATCACGTGCTCGGGCATAGCGAGCATGGGCGGCGGCGAGCTGCTCGGGGTCCACGGCGGTTTCGGCCCGACCGACGCCTCCCGCCGACTCGAGCCGGCCGACCCAGGTCCGTTCGGGTTCGCCGAGAAGCCACCACCGCGTCGGCATGGGGGTCCCGTCGTCGAGCAGCGGGGCATTCTCGATGACCAACGGGGTTCCGTCGCGATGGCGCACGGCGACTTCGAAGGCCCCCTTTGGCGATCGGCCGAGCAACTCGGTGACGAGTTGCCGGTCAGTCGGTCGCGGCACCGGGAGGAGCAGCGTCCGAACGCAGCATCACGAACGGCCAGGTGCCCCCGGGCCGCTTGTCGGGCCGAGGCGCGGGCAGAATCGCAAAGGCCTTCGACCCCTTTGGCACCATCCCGTAGTCCCTCCTGGCGAGTTCCTCGATCGATTCGGAATTCTTCAGTTGCGCGGCGCGGGCCTCCATGCGGGCATTGGCCCGGTCGAGCGCCTCGATCTTGGCATTCAGCTCGCTGGTCTCGGAGCGCTGGGAAGACCACACTCGGAACGAACCCGGCCCGAGAAAGACCAGGATCAACAGCACGATAGCGCCGACACCGGCGACGGCCATCCTCGTCCCTCGGCCGATCTTGGGCGCCTTCATCTTCAGCCGGCTCCACGCAAGGCGTCGGCACCCCGGTAGACGGCAGCATCGTCGAGGAGTTCTTCGATCCGAAGCAACTGGTTGTACTTGGCGACCCGGTCACTCCGGGCAGGAGCGCCGGCTTTGATCTGGCCGCAGTTCGTCGCGACGGCGAGATCGGCGATGGTGACATCCTCGGTCTCACCGGAGCGGTGCGACATGACCGCGGTGTAACCCGATCGTTGGGCGAGTTCGACCGCTTCGAGCGACTCGGTGAGCGTGCCGATCTGGTTGACCTTCACCAGGATCGAGTTGGCGACCCCGGTGTCGATGCCTCGGGCGAGGCGGGTCGTGTTCGTCACGAACAGGTCGTCGCCGACCAGTTGGATCCGCCTCCCGAGCTTCTCGGTCAACGCGGCCCAGCCGTCCCAGTCGTCCTCGGCGACGCCGTCCTCGATCGACACGATCGGATACCTGTCGACCAGGTCCGCGTAGTAGTCGGCCATCTCGGTGACGTCGAGCGTGCGACCCTCACCGGCCAGCACGTAACGGCCGTCCGAGAAGAACTCGCTGCTCGCGGGGTCGAGTGCGATGGCCACGTCACGTCCGGGTTCGAACCCGGCACGTTCGATCGCCTCGACGAGTACCTGCACGGCCTCTTCGTTGGAGTCCAGGTTCGGCGCGAAGCCGCCTTCGTCGCCCACCGCCGTGGACAGGCCCCGATCGAACAGCACGGCCTTGAGTGTGTGATAGGTCTCGACTCCCCACCGCAGGCCTTCGGAGAACGACGCCGCACCGACCGGCATGACCATGAATTCCTGCAGGTCGACGTTGTTGTCGGCGTGCGCGCCACCGTTGAGCACGTTCATCATCGGCACGGGAAGCACCGAGGCGTTGGTGCCGCCCACGTACCGGAATAGTGGCAGCTCCAACTCGTCTGCGGCGGCCTTCGCGACCGCGAGGGACACGCCGAGCAGCGCGTTCGCACCGAGACGTTCCTTGTTCGGAGTGCCGTCCAGTTCACACAGCAGCGCATCGAGTCCACGCTGATCGAGGGCCTCGAAGTCGATCACCGTGTCGGCGATCTCGACGTTGACGTGCTCGACGGCGTCGAGAACGCCCTTGCCGCCGTAACGTTCTCGTCCGTCACGCAATTCGGTGGCCTCGTATTCACCGGTCGACGCCCCCGAGGGGACGATCGCCCGGCCATGGGCTCCCGATTCCAGAAAGACCTCGACCTCCACCGTCGGGTTGCCCCGCGAGTCGAGCACTTCCCGGCTGATCACGCTGTCGATGCCGCTCATGGTCTGTGTGTCGTCTCCTCGACGTGCTTGTTGTCGGCTCCGGGCCGGTCATCGTTGATCGCAACGCATCCGGGACCACACGCGTGGAACTCCGGTCACACGCCGAACGCTACACGGTGACCGAGGAACAGCAGCGGACGCCCACGACAACGGCGCGGGATCGGTGATGGGAAAAACGGATGACGCGCATGGGCCGAAAGAACTAGTCTGTGGCAACCGCGGACCATCCCGCCTCGTCAGGTACCTGGAGGACCCGTTGAGAACGCCAAACAATGTCACGACCGGGCCGAAGCCGACTCAGGCGACGGACGTCCCCCCGCTCGACTCACTCGTTCGCGGCGTGGCCGCACACGCGGTCGGCAGCGTGGGCGCGCGCGACGATGCCCGGGCGCTCGTCGGCATCGGCTCGTTGGCGAACCCGACGAACCAACTTCGGGTGGTGCGGCTGCTCGGGCGCGGCATCCTCGCCGCCGACATGACCGCGGTGCGTGAGACCGAACGGGTGTTGGCCGATCGGACGAACGGCGAGCGAGTCAGGATCATCGCAGCACTCGGTGCCCATTCTTCGACCGCTGCTCAGGCCGTGGAGGCCTCACTCGCTCCGGTCATCGTCCGAGCGAGCCGACAGACCCATACCGCCGCCGCGCTGGTCGAGGCGACCAGAGTCATCGTCGGCGCACGCCACAGCGAACGCAGCTTCGTGTACTGGGTCACCAACGATCCCGACGGCTTCTCCCGCTTCGCGTGGTCCGCGGCACTCCATGCCGCAGGGGCGCGGGTCTGGGATCGGAACTGGTCCCGCCTCGTCGCCCGGGCCGACACGACCGTGCGACATCGGCGCGCCGCTCGGGCGGGTTCGGAGCATGCCGAAGCTGCCACGCTGGACAAGGCCATCGAGGTGGCGCGCGACGCCGCTATCAGGTCCCTGGTGGAATCGGCACTGTCCGACGAGGCATCGGTGCGTCGGCGAGCCTGGTTGAACGCACTCGAGCAGGCCGAACGGATGCCGGGAACCGTTGCCTGGGCGCGCTACACCCAGACCGTCAGGGCGGAGCTGGGAGCCACCGCCTGGACGACCACCAACAACCTCATCGGCGACCACGTTTCGGTGATCATCAACGAGTTGCCTTGGATCGCCGGCTTCGTCGGCATGATCGCGCTGGCAGCAGAAGCAGCCACGGCCTCCGCCCGGTCCGGCGCCGTACGGGACCAAGCTCAGATCATCAGCGCATACGACGACGTCGACGAGGCACTGGCCACGGCCATGGCAGGATCTGGCGGCACGCTCCCCCGCACCGCCTGAATCACCTTCGACAGATCGGCACGCGGCAGGCCGCAAGGGTACGAGTGCCTGGTGAAGCTGGACTCAGACGGGTCCGGAATCGCCGTCGGTCGCCGGCACCGACCCCTCTGCGGCGCGCACGGCGAGTTCGAGTTCCCGCGCCGCGGACCGCAACGCCGCCTCGGCATCGAGCCCGGCGTCTCGAGTGGCGAGCACCGTCGCCAGGAGATCCCGACCCAGCGCGGCCTCATCGCGAGTGGCATCCCCACCGGCCGTACCGCCGCCACTCGCACGAGCTGCGAGGAGTTCCGGTGCGACGACACTCGCCTTGCCGACGACCTTTGACGCGTACAACAGTGCCGGCAGTGTCGCCGGGATCCCGTCCATCACGCTGTCTCGACCCTTCTCGGCGACCTTGGCCCGCTCCCACTCCGCGCCCCGCGCCTCCAGACCATCGACCAGTCGTTCGATCTCGTCTGGCGATGAGCCGGCACCATCGACACCGAAGATCGCCGGGTGTCGGCCGACGAGCTTCTCACGCACCCCGTCGATCACCGCGGCCAGATCGAACCGGCCTTCCTCTGCCGCGAGGTGCGAATGGAACACGACCTGGAAGAGCACGTCACCGAGTTCCTCACTCAGGTCGCTGAAGGCATCGGACACCGGCGCTGCCGCTCCGTCCGCTTCGCATCGCGCGAGCCGATCGAGAACATCGAGGGCTTCATAGGCTTCCTCGAGCAGATGCCGCCGCAGACTCGCGTGGGTCTGGACCCGATCCCACGGACATTCGGACCGCAGGGTTCCCATGACCCCGACGAGCGCATCGAGGGAATCACCGGGGCGGCTCGGCTCGTCGTCGCAAACCACCTCAGCCGCCGGCACCGCCTAGAGCGACCGGCACCGTGGTGGTCTGGCCCGGGGGCTGCTCGGCACCGCCCGGAGGCTGGTAACCGACGCCGTTCTCCCAGGAGCCGATGCGCGGGTTCAGGTCGATGTCGGCTTTGGTCAGGAAGTCGTTGAGTGCCTTCTGCGCCTGCTCCTGGCCCGGTTGACCGATCGACTGTTCGATCGCCGGGCGTGCCTCGGCGAGTGGTTGGGTCTCGGTGGAACGCACCCGGAACAACATGAACGTGCCGCCCGCCACCGGGACGGGTCCGACGATCGCGTTGGCAGGTGCTTCGGTCAGTGCCGTGACCCCGGACGGGTCGGCGAACAGGTTCGACACCGTCGAGATCGGTACGCAGCCCACGTCGCCGTCGGCTTTCTCGCCGAGTGCCTGTGCCGCTTGTCCCGTGGTCGCGTCGGCCGGCTGTGCGGAGGCGACCGCCTTGGCCACGGTGGCGAACTCGGCGCCCTCGTCGAGACGCTGACGAGCCGCCATCAGTTCGGCCTCTTCACCACCGATCACATCCATGCAGACCTGGCGGAACTGATCCTTGTTCGCGTCGTAGTACGCCTTGATCTGCGCGTCGAGGTCGGCGTCCTTGCCGTAGTAGTTGATCAGGGCTTCGTAGTAGGCCTGAGCCAGGACGATCTGATCGAGAAACCACGACGGCAGATCCTTGAAGAGCGACGCCTGTTGCGAGGCCAACAGACTCTGGCGTGTCCGGGTGAGATCGGCCTCGGTGACCTTCGTGCCGTGATCGGCGTTGAGCGTCTTCAGGCCGTGGAGCTGGATGAGGAACATCGCATAGGTGGCGGCATCCGACATCGGGGAAATCCCCTTGTCGTCCTCGGGAACCGGTGCGGACCCGCCGCTGGCGAGGCTCGAATACAGCGGGACGCCGTCCCAGAAGTTCGGACTGTCGATCGGCGAGTTGTCGACCCGGGCGATCCACGCCTGGCCCGAGCTGCAGCTCGACGCCACCAGCGCCACGATCGTGATGAGCGCCAGCGCCAGGACACCGCGGGTCCGGCGACGACGGCCGGGGGTCCGCACGCTCGGGGAAGCATTCGAAGAAGCGGTCACAGGCATCGCAGCGTATCTTCCCGACGAGTTCGTCACGATTTCGGCTCCGGCGGCAACAGCTCCCGGAGGGTCGCGGCGACCGTGCGGGCAAGGTCGGTGGTGCGCGGCAGGGGCAGGGTCACGAGTTTTGCCGTCTCGGTCCAACTCGCCCCCTTCACGAGTCGCTTCAGGCGCATCTGTGAGCTGGTCCGCAACACC
>DASSYG010000336.1:0-4526 GCA_035703405.1 Acidimicrobiales bacterium
GGGTTGGCGGTGTCGCGGCCGGATCTGTCGGTCTGGGTGGTGACCGGGGACGGCGATGCGCTCTCGATCGGGGGCAATCATCTGATCCACGCGTTGCGCCGCAACGTGAACATCACGATCCTGTTGTTCAACAACCAGATCTACGGACTCACCAAGGGTCAGTACTCGCCGACCTCGGAGGTCGGCAAGGTCACCAAGTCGACCCCGTTCGGTTCGCTGGACGAGCCGTTCAATCCGGTCAGCCTCGCCCTGGGCGCGGAGGCCAGCTTCGTGGCCCGCACCCACGACATGGACCGCAAGCACATGATGGAGATCTTCCGCCGCGCGCACGACCACCAGGGCGCGTCGCTCGTGGAGATCTACCAGAACTGCAACGTCTTCAACGACGGGGCGTTCGAGGCGATCACCTCCAAGGCGAACCGGACCCAGATGCTGATCCCCCTCGAGCACGGCAAGCCGATCGTC
Source organism: Acidimicrobiales bacterium (assembly GCA_035703405.1). Classification (GTDB taxonomy): domain Bacteria; phylum Actinomycetota; class Acidimicrobiia; order Acidimicrobiales; family Iamiaceae; genus JAFDWI01. The sequence continues at coordinate 466 of DASSYG010000336.1, forward strand.
TTCGGTGACGAGGGCGAGCACGGGGTGCGTCTCAGTGGCGACGGCCGCCTCGAGATCGTCGACGTCGCCGAAGTGGGGATCGATCAGATCCTCGTCCACGACGAGGCTCGCGACAACCCGGGTCTCGCGTTCCAGTTGTCACGTCTCGCCAAGGGCCCGACCTCGCCGACTCCCATCGGCGTGTTCCGGTCGGTCGACCGGCCCGACTACGGCACCGAGATGGACCACCAGCTCGCCGCCGCGCAGGCCGCAAAGGGCCCGGGCGAACTCGACGACCTGCTCACGTCCCTGCCGACCTGGACGGTCGGCTGAGTCTCGATCCGTCGATCGGCTCAATCCGTCGGGCGGAAGACCTGGCCGGTGCGCGGCTTGGGGTGGAAGAACGTCGTCTTGGGTGGCATTCGTCGCCCCGAGTGGGCGTTGTCCTCGATCTGCGCCACCGTCGCCGGGCGGAGCAGCACACCGAAAGCGGCCTCGTCGTTGCCGAGCGCGGCGACGATGCGATCGACACCGTGCTGGTAGCGGACCTCGAGGCCGTCGAGTCCTTCCAGGGCGTGGGCGAGCCGCGCCGAGTCCAGGTCGTCGACACCCTCGAAGGCGCCGGGGCGTGGCACGAGAAGCGTGCCCGAGCCGTCAGGATCGACGAGACACAGCGCCCCGGCTTCGGCCATCCGGGCGGTGACGCCGAGGTCGACCGTGCCGGCGTCTGACCGAGTGAACGACGCGTCGAGCGCCCCGAAGAGCTCGTCGGCGTCGACGCCGGAGAGCAGGCGATGGATGGGTCGGACCGTCAACTCGCCCTCGGTCAATTCGACCACGTAACACAGCGCGTAGGCCGCGCCTTCGGGGGCGTCGTGCGCGGCGCGGCGTTCTTCGGAGTAGGTGACCGAGGTCTCGTAGCGATGGTGGCCATCCGCGACGACCACCGCGGAACTGGCGACGGCGTCGCCGATGCGTCGACACCGTTCGGGGTCGGTGACTCGCCAGAGCGAATGGGTCACGTCGTCTTCGTCGCTCCAGGTCTCGTCCGGGTCGGCGTCGATCCGGCACAGTTCGGTCAGCCCCGCGGAGAGCGAGAGTCCCCAGATCGTCGACAGGTTCACCCGCGTGGCACGCAGCAGGTCGAGCCGGTCGGTCTTCGCCTTGGGCGTGGTGTGTTCGTGGGGGAGGATGCCACCCTCGCCGGGCCGGGAAAGGGCCAGCGCGCCGAGCACGCCGAGGGTATGGGCCGACCGGCCGGCGTCGTCGGTGTAGTCCATCCGGTAGACGTAGAAGCCGTCGGCGTCGTCGCGGGCCAGGACCCCCTCGGCGAGCCACGCATCGAACGTGCGGGCTGCGGCGTCGTAGCGGCCGGGTCCGTCGGCCTCGTCGGGTAGGTCGATGCGCACCACGTTGTGCGGGTCGCGGGCCAACAACGCGGCGCGGTCGGCAGCGGCGATCACGTCGTAGGGTGGAGCGGTCACCGCCTCGATCGGTGAGCGGGTCGTGTCGTATCGGATTCCGCGGAACGGTTTGAATTCGGGCACAGGATCGTTCCTAGCAGACCGGTCCCGACCGGCCGTCACCGAGTAAGTGCAAACTTTTGCAAGCGCGCGGCGACGGGCTCTACACTGGACACCATGGCTCAGAGAGAAGTCCTCAAGCGCTACCTCGACGCCGGCGCGGCGTTCACCCAGCTCACCCAGAAGCGGGCAGAGGCGATCGTGTCCGAACTGGTCTCCGCGGGTGAGGTGCAGGCTTCCCAGGCCTCCCAGACCGTCCAGGACCTGATCGACCGCAGCCGCGCCACCACCGAGGCGCTGGTGGCCCAGGTGCGCAGCGAGGTGAAGTCCCAGGTGTCGTCGCTCGGCCTCGCCACCAAGGCCGACATCGACCGACTCGAGAAGCGGATCGAGTCCGTCTCCGCGTCCCCCGCCAAGAAGGCGCCGGCCAAGAAGTCGGCAGCGAAGAAGGCGCCGGCCAGGAAGTCGGCCGCCAAAAAGGCACCGGCCAAGAAGTCAGCAGCGAAGAAGTCGACCGCCAAGAAGTCGACCGCCAAGAAGTCCGCGGCGAAGAAGGCGGCTTCGCGCCGCTGAGCGTCCCACGGCGCGCCCTGACCGCGGAGTTGGTTCGACGCGGTCTCGCCGACTCCGACGCGCAGGCGCGGGAATTGATCGATGCCGGCCGTGTACTGGTGTCGGGGGCGATCGCCGAGACGGCGGCCCGCCGGGTCGCGCCGTCCGAACCGGTCACCGTCGCCGCGCCACCACCTCGCTACGTGTCGCGGGCGGGGTTCAAGCTGGAGGGTGCGCTGGACCGATTCGGCATCGACCCCGCCGGTCGTGTCGCCGTCGACGTGGGATCGTCCACGGGCGGCTTCACCGATTGTCTGCTCTCGCGAGGGGCGGTTTCGGTCACCGCGATCGACGTCGGCACGAACCAGCTACACGAACGACTTCGTGCTGAGCCCCGCGTCGACGTGCGAGAGCGCACCGACGTACGGTCAGTACGACGCGCCGATCTCGGTGACGAGTGCGACCTCGTCACCGTCGACGTGTCGTTCATCTCGCTGGTCGGACTGGCCGCGCACCTGGTGCACCTCGCCGGAGTTGACGGAGAACTGGTGGTGCTGGTGAAGCCACAGTTCGAGGCGACTCGTCGTGAAGCGGACCGTGGGGCCGGGGTCATCAGCGATCCCGACATCTGGCACCGCGCCCTGCTGCGCACGACGGGCGCGTTCACGCGGGCCGGAGCGGGCATGATGGGGGTCATGGTTTCACCGGTGCGCGGTGCGTCTGGCAACACCGAATTTCTCGTCCACCTGCGTACCTCGGCGCCCGGCGAAGAACTCACCGACGAGCACTTCGACGCACTCATGGCGGAAGTCGCCTGATGGGAACGATCGGTATCGTCCTGCACCCCGAACGCAGCCTCGCCGGCCGCCTCGCCTCCCAGACCATCGAGTGGGCAGAGGGTAACGGTCATCAGGTGCGCCTGGTGGCTTCGGAGGCCGCGCGGTTCGGTCTGGAGCGACTCGGCCGTCCCGACGCCGATTTCGCCCGCAACCTCGATTTGGCCGTGTGCTTCGGCGGTGACGGCACGATGTTGCGGACGGTCGGCCGCGTCGCGCCCTACGGCGTCCCGATCCTGGGGGTCAACGTCGGCCAGCTCGGGTATTTGAGCGCCATCGAGCCGAGTGGCCTCATCGACGCTCTCGAGCGATTCTTCTCCGGGCGCTACCAGGTCGAGGAACGGATGCAGGCGACCGCCCGCGTCGACTTCGCGGCGGGTGGCACGGCGCTGACCGCCGAGGCGTTGAACGAGATCGTGCTGGAGAAGACGCCGATGGGCCACACGGTGCGCATCGCGGTCTACCTCGACGGCGAGTTCTTCACGACCTATGCCGCGGACGGACTCATCGTGGCGACCCCGACCGGGTCGACCGCGTACTCCTTCAGTTCACGCGGACCGATCGTCGCGCCGAGCCACCGGGCCTTGATCCTGACCCCGGTCTCGCCACACATGCTCTTCGACCGGGCGCTGGTGCTCGGCCCGGACACGATCGTCCGGCTGGAGTTGGTCGGCCCCCGACCCGGCATGCTGTTGGCCGACGGCCAGATGGTCGCGGATCTGACCGAGGGCGACGCCGTGGTGTGTACCGGTTCGCAGTATCAGGCCCGCCTCGTCCGCTTCGACGGGAGCGACTTCCACCGGGTCCTCAAGTCCAAGTTCGGCCTGAACGACCGGTGAGGTCGACGAGACGATGCTTGTCGAACTCGCCGTGTCGAACCTGGGCGTCATCACCGACCTGCGCCTCGTGTTCTCCGACGCCATGACGGTCGTGACGGGTGAGACCGGTGCGGGTAAGACCCTCATCATCGACGCCATCGACCTGCTGGCGGGGGGACGTGCCGACCCGGCTGCGGTGCGCGAGGGAGCCGACGAAGCGGTGATCGAAGGGCGCTTCGTGACCGGATCGGACGAGGTCGTGGTCCGACGGGTCGTGCCGGCCCGAGGGCGCTCCCGTGCCTATGTCGACGGTGAGATGGCCACGGCCAGGACGCTGTCGGATGTGGTCGCCC